>JBMOJG010000189.1:0-6367 GCA_049316925.1 Alsobacter sp.
TTGCACGAAAAGGCGCCGGTTGATGCGGGTCATGCGGGTCTCCTCCTAGGCGGCGATGGTGGCAGCGCCGTAGCGTAGGGCTTCCGGCGTGCAGCGAATGAGCCGTCCGTCCATCAGCCGACGCAGGGGCTGCGGCGTGACACGACAGGCGTCGGTGGCGACCGGGCACCGCCCGGCAAGGTAGCAGCCTTTCGGCAGGTCGATCGGGCTGGGAATTTCTCCGGCGAGCGCGGCCTCGGGGGCGCGATCGACCCGCCGGCGCGCCGGATCCGGCACGAGATGGGCGCCGAGCAGGGCACGGCTGTAGGGATGGCGTGGCGAACCGAAGATCTGCGCGCGGGTGCCGACCTCCACCACCTGCCCGAGATACATCACCGCCACCCGGTGGCTCAGATGCTCGACGGTGCTGAGGTCGTGTGAAATGAACAGGAATGACATGCCCAGCCGCTCCTGCAGGTCACGCAACAGCCGCACGATGCCGACACGCGCCAGCGGCGTCAGCGCCGAGGTCGGCTCGTCGAGCACGATCAGGGCGGGATCGGCAGCAATGGCGCGGGCGATGCTGACGCGCTGCTGCGCCCCGGCGCTCAGGCTGCGCGGCTTCAGCGCGGCCACCGCAGGATCAAGCCCGACCAGGCCGAGCAGTGCGGCGACGCGTCGTGCGTCGGGAAGGTCGAGCGCCTCGTTGACGATGGCCTCGACGCTCCAGCGCGGATCGAGCGCATCCAGCGGATCCTGGAAGACGATCTGCACCCGCTTGCGCAGTCGGCGCATCGCCGCGGGGCTCGCATGAACGAGGTCGACCCCGTCGAACAGCACCTCGCCGGAATCCGGCTCGACAAGCCGCAGCAGGCAGCGCCCCACTGTCGTCTTGCCCGAGCCGCTCTCGCCGACGAGACCCAGTGTCTCGCCCCGGCGGATGGTGAGGTCGACCTTGTCGACTGCCTGCAACCGCTTCCCCGAACCGCGGAGGCGGAAGCTCTTGGACAGGTTGCGCATCTCCAGCAACACCGGGGCGTCGCCAGGATCGGTCGGCGGGGTCACCCGCTCCAGCGCCAGCACGGTGCGGCTGTAGGTGTCCGCCGGTGCCGCGAAAAAGCGCTCCGTCGTGCCCTGCGCCACAAGGGCGCCCTCCTGCATCACCATGACCCGGTCGCAGTAATTGGCGACGATGCCGAGGTCCTGGGTGATCAGCAGCACCGCTGAACCGACATCGCGGGCCGTCTTCCACAGCGCGTCGAGGAACTGCGCCTGAATGGTGACATCGAGGCCGCTGGTCGGCTCGTCGGCGATCAACAGACGCGGCCCGGCGCCCAGCGCCATGGCAATCAGCACCCGCTGGGCCATGCCGCCGCTGATCTCGTGCGGATACGCATGGGTGCGCCGCTCCGGATCGTTCAGGCCGAGCCGGCGCAGCAGGTCCACCGCCCGGTCCGCCGCCGTTTGGCGGTTCATCGGCAGGTGGGCGCGCAGCACCGCGCCGATCTGCTCGCCGACCGTGTGCAGCGGGCTCAGCGCCCCGCGCGGGTTCTGGACGATGAGGCCGATGTCGCGCCCGCGCCGTTCCCGCCGCCCCTCCTCGGGAAGGGCGAGCAGATCGGTCCCGTTGAGCAGCACCTGTCCGCCCTGGATCCGCCCGGGCGGGCGGACGAGGCCGAGCAGCGCGAGGCCGAGCGTCGACTTGCCGCTGCCGGAATCCCCCGTCATGCCGATGATTTCGCCGGGTCGGATATCCAGAGATACATCGCGCACCGCGAGCCGGCTGCCATAGCCGACGCTCAGTCCCCGGACCGACAGCAGCGCCGCCTCATCCGGCATGGCGTCGCTCCAGCCCGTTGCCGAACGCCGCATAGCCGAACACCGTGATCGAGATGGCAAGGCCGGGGAACAGCGAAGGCCACCATTCGCCCTGCACGATCTGGTCGGCGCCGGCGGCGATCATCAGGCCCCATTCCGGCGTCGGCGGTCGCACGCCGGCGCCGACAAAGCTCAGTCCCGCGGTCATCAGGATCGCAAAGCCGATGGTCACCGAGAACTGGATGATGGCCGGCGCCATGGCGTTGGGCAGCACATGGGCGAGTGCGATGAAGGCCTCGCGGCGCCCGAGCGCGCGGGCGGCGTCGACGAAGCCGCGCTGGCGCTGCGCCAGCACCTCGGCCCGCGTCAGCCGCACATAGATCGGCGTGTAGAGCAGCGCCAGCGTCAGCACGATGGTGCCGATGCTGCGGCCGGCGAGCGTCACCAGGATCATGCCCGTGATGAACACCGGGAAGGCCTGCACGAGATCGGAAATGCGCATCACCAGCGCGCCGAGCCACGGCCGCGAAAAACCGGCGGCGAGGCCGAGCAGGCTGCCCACGACAAGCGACACGATGTTGGCGCCGAGCGCGATAGCGACATCGGCGCGGGGCGCCGCGAGCACGCGCGAGAACACGTCGAGCCCGGCGCTGTCGGTGCCGAACCAGTAGACGGGTTCGCTGAGCCCCCCGGTCCAGGACAGCCAGATGAGGCGCGGCAGGTCGGTGAGCGCCGGCGGCGGCTGCGCGATGGCGTCGGTCGGCCGACCCACGTCATGAGGCGCGAGCCACGGGCCGATCACCATCAGCACCAGCGAAAGGATCACGATAACCGCGCCCATTCGAAACAGCAGGTCCGCCTTCGGCGGCGCGGCGACGATATCTGCCGAAACGGCCTCGGCCAGCCCCGCGCTCATGTGACGATCCTCGGATCGATGAGCGCGTGGGCAACGTCGAGCGCCAGATAGACGAAGAGCGAGATCGCCGCGATCACCAGCACCACCGCCTGGATGGCCGGGTAGTCGAATGCCAGCACCGAGCGCACCGCATACTGGCCGATGCCGCCCAGCGAGAACACGGTCTCGATCAGCACGGCGCTGCCGAGGATGTAGCCGTAGAGCACGCCCAGCAGCGTCATTGCCGGCGCAAGCGCGTTCTTCAGCGCCATCCAGGCGATGCGGCCGGGCCGCAACCCGCTGCCACGCGCGTAGAGTATGTAGTCCGACGCCAGCACCCGCACCATGTTCTGGCGCACCATCTTGATGATCGGTCCCGACAGCACGAACACCTTGGTGAGCACCGGAAGCGCAAGGTGGTGCAGCGCGTCGCGGAAGGTCTTGAGGTCGCCGGCCATCAGCGTGTCGAAGGTGATGAACCCGGTGATCATGGGCGGCGGCCGGGTCATCGGGTCGAGCCGGCCCAGCGGCGGCGGCGCCCAGCCGAGCGTGGCGAAGAACACGAAGATGAACAGCAGCGCCCACCAGAACTCCGGCTGCGAGCCGGCGAACAGGCTGTACCCGAAGGTGATCCGGTCCGCCGTGCCGCCCGGTCGCAAGGCGCACAGCATGCCAAGCGGCACCGCGATGAAGAAGGCAAGCACGAAGCTGATGGTGATCAGCTCCAGCGTGATCGGCAGGACACGGCGGATCTCCTCGGCCACCGGCGAGCCGGTGACCCAGGAGCGTCCGAAATCGCCCTGCAGCAGCCCGCTCGATCCCGGCAGGACACCCAGATAGGCGCCGAGCTGCTCCAGCACCGGCCTGTCGAGGCCGAGCGCCCGTTTCGACGACAGATAGGCGTCCTGCGACGCATTCAGCCCGACGAGGCGCGCCACCGGGTCCGCTGGGAGTGCGCGGATGGCGAAGAACACCACCAGCGCAAGCCCGGCAAGCTGGACCAGGGTCGTCGCGAGCCGCGTCGTGACGAAGCGCAGCATGCCCGGCTCAGGGCTCGAGTTTCAGGTCGAAGAGCCGCAGCGAGTTGTCGGGATGCCAGGAGATGCCGGAGAGCTTCTCGCCGAACGCCCACTGGGTGCGTGTCTCCACCAGCGGGATCCAGGCGAGCTGGTCCTGCAGGGTCTCCTGGATGAACTTGGCGAGCTCTTGCCGCTTGGCCGGATCACCTTCGATCAGCGCCGCCGCGAAGGCCTTGTCGACCTCGGCATTGCTGTAGTTCGCCATGTTGTTGACGCCGCCCGCCGTGGTCGACACGAAGAACAGCTTGGTGGCGTAGATCACGTCGGGACCGACGGGCTTCTCCGTGTCACTGATGGAGATCGGCAGATCCTTCTTGACCAGGCGCCGGTCGGCGATCTGCGTCTGCGGCATCGGATCGAGCTGGATCGGGATGCCCACATCCTTGAGCGCCGACTGGATCGTCGTGGCGATCGGCCCGAGATAGGATTCACGCTCCGCCGTGAAGGCGAGGCGGAAGGCGCTCTCGTACTTCTCCAGCCCCTTGCCCTCGGGGAAGCCGGCCTCGGCCAGCAGCTGCTTGGCACGGGCCATGTCCTGCGGGAACTGCGCCGTCGGCTTGACGAAGCCGTTCAGCACCGGCGTGAAATGCGCCTCCCACCGGCGCGCCTGGTTGGCGTAGCCGATATTGGCAATCTGCCGGTACGGCATGGCGGCCGCGATGGCCTGCCGCAGCTTCGGGTTGTCGAACGGCGGGGTCTTCCAGTTCAGGTTCAGGAACAGCGTCTCGTTGCCGAAGACGCCCGCCACCTTCACACCCTTGGCGGTGCGCAGGCTGTCGAATTCACGTGCGGTGAGGCGCTGCGTCAGCTGCGCCTGGCCGGAGCGCAGCGTCAGCGCGCGGTTGGCGCTCTGCGGCACCTTCTTGATGACGATGCGGTCGATCTGCGGCTTGCCGCGGTAGTAGTTCGGGTTGGCCGACAGCACGAACTCGTCGTCCTTGACCCAGCGCTCGAGGCAATAGGGCCCGAAGCCGGTCGGATTGACGGTGTTGGCGTGGATATGGCTCCACGGATCCTGCGGCGTGGCGAATTTCTTCAGCTCGGCGCTGTCGAACGGCGCCATGCCGTAGTTGGTCAGGATCATCAGGAACAGCGTGCTGGCATCCGACTGCTGGATCCTGACCGTGTAGTCGTCGACCTTGGTGACCGCGTCGCCCAGCTCCTTCGAGCCGCCGGTGAACACCGAGCGGTCAAAGCCCTTGATCGAGGCGATCGACGACAGGAACCAGCCGATCGGCGCCTGGCCGCTGACCGACTTGGCCCGTGACAGGGTGTAGATCATGTCGTCGGCCGTGAACGTGTTGCCGGCGCAGCTCTTGACGCCCTTGCGCAGGTGCAGCGTCCACGTCTTCGTCGCCGGGTCGTTCTCCCATTTCTCGATCAGACGGCCCTCGAACTTCGAGAAGTCGAGCATCCGCACGCCTTCCTCGTTCAGGCCCGCATAGGCGTAGTACAGCAGCGGCTCCTGGATGTTGATGAAGCCGACCTGGGACGTGTTCACCGACACGGACGGGCCGTCGTAATTAAGACCCGCCGGGACGTCCTCGGCGAGGTACAGAAGCTGCGTCTGCGCTGCTGCCGGCAGGGCTGCCGCCAGCGCAAGGGCCGCCACACCGGCGTGCCACATCGTCGTCGTCCGTCCGAACTTCGCCATCGCCTTCCGCTCCCTCAACACGTGGTCAGGCTTGTCAATTCGCGCACGTCACCCACCTCTTCAAGCCTGTCGACGAGGTCGACGAGCCGGTCGCGGGCAGAGTCGGTCAGCGGCGCCTCGGCGAATTGCCAGCAGCGCCTGAACTTGGTCAGGTGCTGCTCGCGGGTCAGCCGCCGGGTCGGGCTCGCCAGCATGTCGGTGCAGTTCCAGCTCAGCTCCTCGCCACCGGTCAGGCGGATCGTGGTGCTGACCGGCACGAGGGCGTTGGGATCGTTGCCACCGTCCGACAGCATGCGGACCTTCTGGGCCACGCGATGCGTCTCGGTGTCTGTCAGATGCTCGCCGCGGTAATGGGCAAGGTCGATCTCGCCGTGCAGCAGCACCTTCGCGGCGATATAGGCCATGCACAGCCTGGCATAGTTCTGCGTCGGCTCCGGCACGTCGGGCCGTGAGCACAGCCGCGCCGTCACGGGGGGGCCGACGATCGTCACCGCCTCGACCTCATCCAGCGTAAACGGCCGCTCCTTGCGCAGCCGGATCAGCGCCTCGACGCCCGCATGGGTGGCGCGGCCGGCCGGATAGGGCTTGTGGCTGAGTTCCGCCACACGCCACCGCCATCCGAGATTGGCGAAGACCGGCTCCAGGTCCCATTCGCCCTCGAACAGGCGGAGATAGCCGTACGGTCCCTCGAACACGTCGCGCGGGCCCGGCAGCCCCTGTCCGGCCAGGTCGCAGGACTGCACCGCCGCCCGGCTGTTGAGCCCCACCTGCAGCGGCAGCGCGACGCTGCCCTCCACATGCGGCTGCAGCGTGCCGCTCGTCTGCGCGTATTGCAGGCCGAACGCGTTGCACAGCGTCTCCTGATCGAAGCCCATCAGCCGCGCGACCGCCGCCGTGGCGCCGAACCCGCCGGCTGTCGCCGGGCGGAAGAACCGCATCGCT
>JBMOJG010000190.1:0-6348 GCA_049316925.1 Alsobacter sp.
GCTTTGCACCCGCAGCTTGGTCGCGTCGGCGACCACGGGGCTGTCGCGCAGGGCGAGCGAGACCGTCGCGGTCGAGACGTCGAGCTTTTCGGCAATGACCTGGAGCGTGATCCGCCCCCGCACGCCGGCGCCCGGCACCTCCTCGACCGTCATCGTTTTTGGCTTCCCGTGGCGGAAGAACGTCCGCATGATACCGGACGCCCCGTCGTTCCCCATCCGGGAGACTGCGGAGATCCAGAAAAGACGGGGAGAGCAGCGCGTGTCAACGGCCCAGAACGAGCGGATCGGCTTCATCGGCGTGGGACTGATGGGCCACGGGATGGCAAAGAACATTGTCGAGAAGGGCTATGCGCTGACGGTCATGGGTCATCGCAACCGTGCGCCGATCGTCGACCTGGTGGGCCGGGGCGCCAGGGAGGCGACGTCTGCGGGTGACGTGGCCCGGGCATCCAGTATCATTTTCATATGTGTGACCGGCTCGACCGAGGTCGACGCGCTGGTGCGCGGCCCCGGCGGACTGAAGGAGGGCCTCAGCGCGGGCTCGCTGGTGGTCGATTGCTCGACATCCGATCCGGTCTCCACCATGGCGCTCGCCGCGGAGCTCGAGGGGCTCGGCGTGACCCTCGTCGATGCGCCGCTGTCGCGGACGCCCAAGGAAGCCTGGGAGGGCACGCTCGACACGATGGTGGGCGCCTCCGACGCGGTCTTTGCGCGGCTGAAGCCGGTCCTCGACACCTGGGCGGGACGCGTCATCCACATCGGTGGCACCGGTGACGGGCACCGCATGAAGCTCCTGAACAACTTCATCGCCATGGGGTATGCGGCGCTCTATTCGGAGGCTCTGTCGCTGGCCCGCAAGGTCGGCATCACGCCGGAGCGCTTCGACAGCGTGGTCCGGGGCGGGCGCATGGACTGCGGCTTCTACCAGACCTTCATGCGCTGGACGCTGGAGGGGGATCGCGACGCCCACAAGTTCACGGTCCGCAACGCGTTCAAGGACATGCGCTACCTCGAGTCGATGGCGGATGCGGCCGGCATCGCCAACCCGGTCGGCAATGCGGTGAAGAACAGCTATGCGTACGCTGTGGCGGCCGGGAAGGCCGACCACTACGTGCCGATGCTGGCCTCTGCTGTGGCCCGGCAGAACGGGCTCGACGACGGTCGCGGCTGACCGCGACAACCGACGGCGGTTTGATCCTCGTCAAGGAAGCGGGGTCAGTCGCCAGGTGAGGATGGGGGATGAGCACATCCCTCGTCCCCCTCGTCCTCGCCGAGCGCGCGGTCCCGCGCTACACCAGCTATCCGACGGCGCCGCATTTCTCCACCGCGGTCGGATCCTCAGACGCGACAGCATGGCTCTCCACGCTCGACCGCTACACCAGCGTGTCGCTCTACATCCATGTCCCGTACTGCCGGGACATCTGCGCCTATTGCGGCTGCCACACCAAGGCGACCCGCAAGGCCAGGCCGCTGGACGACTATACCGACACGCTGCTGGCGGAAATCGACCTGCTCGCCAGCACGACCGCGGCGCGGCGGGTCACGCATCTGCACTGGGGTGGCGGTACGCCGAGCCTGCTCGGGCCCGAACGCATCACGCGGCTGGTGGAAAGGCTGCGAGACCTGTTCGACCTGTCGGGCCTCATCGAACACGCGATCGAGCTCGACCCTCGCACCGTCGACCGGCCGCTCGTGGCGGCGCTCGCCGCCGCCGGCGTCAACCGCGCCAGCCTGGGCGTGCAGGATCTCAACCTTCACGTGCAGGAAGCGATCGGCCGCGTGCAGCCGCTGGCCGTTGTCGCCGCCTGCGTGGCGATGCTGCGCGAGGCGGGGATCGGTGCTGTCAACCTGGACCTGATGTACGGACTCCCGGTCCAGACGCTCGCCGATGTGCGCACCACGGCGGCGCATGCAGCGGCGCTGGCGCCGTCGCGGCTGGCGATCTTCGGCTACGGCCATGTGCCGTGGTTCAAGTCGCACCAGCGGCTGATCGATGCCGCCAGCCTGCCGGGCGCGGCGGAGCGGCTGGCGCAGGCCGAGGCCGCAGCAGCGGTGTTGGCCGACCACGGCTATGTGTCGGTCGGGCTCGATCACTTCGCCCGTCCCGACGACCCGATGGCGCTCGCACTGGCCGCCGGGACCCTGGGACGCAATTTTCAGGGCTACACCACGGACGTCGCCGATGCGCTGCTCGGGCTCGGCGTATCATCCATCGGCCGGCTCCCACAGGGCTTCGTGCAGAACGCGTCGGACACCGGAGCCTGGCGGCGGGCGATCGAGGCCGGCACCCTGCCGGTGGCGCGCGGTGTCGCGTTCACGGCCGATGACCGGCTGAGGGCGAGCGTGATCGAGCGCCTGATGTGCGACTTCGCGGTCGATTTCGGCGCGATGGCCCTCGCGCAGGCCGGTCGGTCCGACGCGCTGGACGATGCCTTCGCATCCCTGGCCGCGCTCGAGGCCGACGGTATGGTGGTGCTGCAGGGGCGACAGGTTGCGATGACCGAGGTAGGCAGGCCGTTCGTGCGGCTCGCCGCCGCGACGTTCGACGCTTATCTGGACACAGGCCGGGCCAGGCACTCGGTCGCCGTCTGAGGCAGTCTTGCCGGCCAGGCCCTGCCTTAGGAGACGGGCGTCCGCCGGCGCTCCTGGTCGAGCAGGAACAGGCCCGACACCGTCACCAGCACGGCGCCGACGATGGTCCAGCGGTCCGGCAGGTCGCCGAAGACGAACCAGCCGAGAACCACCATCCAGAGCATCTGGGTGTACATGAAGGGCGACAGCACCCCGGCCGGCGCGCGCTGGTGGGCGAGCGTCAGCAGATAGTGGCCAAAGCCGGCGAAGAGGCCCATGGCGCCCATGGCCGTCCAGACCCATGCGCTCGGCGGGGTCGTCCAGAACCAGGGCAGCAGCGGCGTCAGCACAATGACGCCGGCTGCGCTTGAATAGAAGGTCGTGGTCTGGGCCGTATCCCAGGAGGCGAGCAGCCGGGTGGAGATGTTGTAGGCGGCATAGAAGAAGGCGCCACCCAGCGACACCAGCGCGGCCCAGTGGAGCGTGCCGGTCCCGGGCCGCAGCACCACCAGCACGCCGACGAAGCCAAGGATGATGGCGGCGAGCCGCCGGCCGCCAACGCGCTCGCCGAGGATCGGGGCGGCAAACAGCACGACAAGGAATGGCGTGGCGAAGGAGATCGCCGTGGTCTCGGCCAGTTGCAGATAGCGTAACGCGATGAAATTGGCCGCCGTCGACCCGAGCAGGAAGAGGGAGCGCAACGCCTGCAGTCCCGGACGGCGTGTGCGGATGACCTCGACCCGTACCCAGGGGCGCAGCGCAACCGACACCAGCACCATGGCAGACAGGTAGCGCGCCCAGATCGTCTGTACGGTCGGGATCTCGCGGTTCAGCCATTTCGCGGTGGCGTCGAGGCAGGAAAAGCACAGGAACGCGCAGCAGATCAGCAGGATGCCGATCAGCCTTTCGCGGCGCGGGTCTGTCGCAGTGGTCTCGCCGTCCGGCGTCCGCATCGGCTGGCGGGGCTCCGTTCCTGATCCGTGCACCCTAGCCGAACGCGCGCGGCGCCGCGTCCCGGTGCGGGCGGGTCACGGTTGCGCGCGCCGGGCACGTCGACTCAGCGGCGCGGCAGACCGAGCCCGCGGTTGACGAAGGCCAGCGTATAGGCACGCCGAATGTCCGGCCCGGCCCGCAGCACGCCGGCGCGCACCATGCGGGCGTGGAAGCTCGCCATGCGGGCGTCCGTCATGGCGCCGATGCCGGCGGTCTCGGCGTCGCCCGACAGCACGATGCCGTCCGCTTTCATGCGCGCCACCGCGTAGGCGATCATCGCCTCGGTGACTTCGGGATTGGCGGCGCGGATGGCGGCATTGCCGGCGGCATTGTCGCCAAACAGATAGGTCGACCAGCCGAGGATCGACGCATCGACAAAACGCTGCACCAGATCGGGCCTGCCGCCTATGAGGTCGCGCCGCGCCTCGATGGTGGTGGCGTAGCTGTCGAAGCCGTAGTCGGCGAGCATGAAGACGTTGGGGCGGAACCCGCCCTGCGTCTCGATGATCAGCGGTTCGGCCGTGACATAGCCCTGCTGCGCCGAGTTCGGGTCGGCGAGGAAGGGCGCCGCGGAGAACGCATAGGGCTTGACCTGCTCGTCGCGGAACCCGTGCTCGGCCTTCAGCCACTGGAAGGTCGAGGCCACGGTCTGGCGCGACAGGAACAGGGTGGCGCGGCGCAGGTCCTCGAACCGGTCGAAACCGCGGCCGGGATGGCTGAGCAGGATCTGCGGCTCCTTCTGGAACAGGGCCGCAACCACGACCGTCGGAATGTCCTGCTCGAGCGCCGCAAAGGCCTGGATCAGGTTGCCACCCATGTAAAAATCGAGCTTCCCAGCCGCCAGCAGCATGCGGTTGTTGGACTGCGGACCGCCGGGCACGATGCGGACATCGAGGCCGTGCCGCGCATAAGTGCCGTCGGCGAGCGCCTGATAGAAGCCGCCGTGCTCGGCCTGGGGCGTCCAGTTTGTGCCGAACGTCACCGCATCGGCCGCGGCGGCAGGCCGTGGTGCAAGAACTGCAGCGGCGGCGGCACCAGCGGCACCGGCGAGGACCATGCGGCGGTCGGGAGCGGAGCGGTTGGGCAGCGATGACATCGACATGACCTCAATATAGGTCTTGCGCCCGGCCTCGTCATCGGGCCCCGCAGCGGGCAAGATCGGCGTATCGCCGCACCTGGGAGACGCCATGAGCCTTCCCCGTTACTGGACCGAATTGCAGCGCCATCACCTGGAGAGCGGTGCGCTGGCGCAGGCGGTTGCCGTGCTGCCGGTTGCGGCGGTCGAACAGCACGGCCCGCACCTGCCGCTGGGCGTCGACGTGCAGATCATGGAGCACGCGCTCGCGGCCGTGCTGCGATCCCTCCCGGAGACCGTCCCCGCCGTGATGCTGCCTATCCAGGCGGTTGGCGTGTCGCCGGAGCACAGCGCGTTTACGGGCACGCTGACGGTGCCGGCCATCCTGTCTGCGCAGGTCTGGACGGCCATTGCCGAGGGCGTCGCCGCAACGGGCTGTCGCAGGCTGGTGCTGCTGTCGTCCCATGGCGGCAACATGGCAACGCTGGAGATTGTCGCGCAGAATCTGCGCGCCCGACTCGGGCTGGTCTGCGTGACCACCTCGTTCGCACGCTTCGGCCTGCCGCCCGGCCTGACTGACGCCGGCCATGACTGGCACGGCGGCCTTGCCGAGACGGCTGTTATGCTGGCGGCGCGGCCGGATCTGGTTGTGATGCAGAAGGCTCGCAACTTCGAGTCGCGGGGCGAAGCGATGGAGCGCGACTTTGCGCGGCTGAGGGCCTCGCGGCCGGCCGGCCTTGCCTGGATGGCACAGGATCTCCACCCCGAAGGAGCGATCGGCGACGCGTCCCGCGCCACAGCCGCGCTTGGCGAGGCGATCGTGGCGCATCAGGCGGCGGCCGTCGCCGAGCTGCTCGCCGACGTCGCCCGGTTCACCCTTTAGCGGCGTCCAGCCGGGAGGCGACCGGGTCCAGGCGCTTCTCGAATCGCAGCGCGTCCTGCCCGTCCTCATAGTAGGACGGCAGGATGCCGAAGCGCCGGTAGCCGCAGCGCTCGTAGAGGCGGATGGCGGCGGCATTGTCGGCCCGCACCTCCAGCCGCATCGCGGTGGCTCCACGATCCGCTGCGGCCTGCTCGGCCGCATCCAGTAGCCGTGCGCCAAGGCCGGTGCCTGACGCCTCCGGCACGAGGGCGATCGAGTACAGCCGCGCCAGCGCCGAGCCGCTGCGCAGGGCGACCAGCGCATAACCGAGGATGACGCCGTCGCGCTCGACCACTACCAGCACGTTGCGGCGATGGCCGACATGATGGCGCATCGCCCGGCGCGACAGGCGGTCGCCCTGAAAAACGGCATTTTCGATGGTCTCGAGCGCGTCGAGATCGTCCGGCGCAGCGGGGCGGATGACGGGCGACACAGGACCTCCTGCGATGATGCGGCGGGACCTTAGGCAAGTCGTTCCGGGGCGCAAGGGCCCAAAGTGCTGCAACCGCTTGATTGGCGGGGCTGTCCGGGGTTTCGTGGACCGACCCGCCAGGAGACCCTCGCCATGACCGACAGCTACCCCCGCGACATGACCGGCTATGGCCGCACCCCGCCGGACCCGCGCTGGCCGGGCGATGCCCGGATCTGCGTGCAGTTCGTGATCAACTACGAGGAGGGCGGCGAGAACAACATCCTGCACGGCGATGCTGCGTCCGAGGCGTTCCTGTCGGAGATCGTCGGCGCGGCGGCCTGGCCGGGGCAGCGGCACTGGAACATGGAGTCGATC
>JBMOJG010000191.1:0-6347 GCA_049316925.1 Alsobacter sp.
CCCGCAGATCTCGGTGATCATGGGCCCTGTGCCGGCGGCGACGTCTATTCGCCGGCGATGACCGACTTCATCTTCATGGTGCGCGACACCAGCTACATGTTCGTCACAGGCCCGGACGTGGTGAAGACCGTCACCAACGAGACCGTGACGGCCGAGGAGCTGGGCGGCGCCAAGGTGCACACGACCAAGTCGTCGGTCGCCGACGGCGCCTGGGACAATGACGTCGAGGCCCTGCTGCAGGTGCGCAGGTTGATCGACTTCCTGCCGGCCAACAACATTGTCGGTACCCCGTCCTGGCCAACCTTCGACACCGCCGAGCGGGCCGACATGTCGCTCGACACGCTGGTTCCCGACAACCCGAACAAGCCCTACGACATGAAGGAGCTGATCGCGAAGATCGTCGACGAGGGCGACTTCTTCGAGATCCAGGAGGCCTATGCGCGCAACATCATCACGGGCTTCGCCCGGATGGAGGGCCGCACCGTCGGCATCGTCGCCAACCAGCCGATGGTGCTGGCCGGCGTGCTCGACGCCGACGCCTCGCGCAAGGCGGCGCGCTTCGTGCGCTTCTGCGACGCATTCTCGATCCCGATCGTCACCTTCGTCGACGTGCCCGGCTTCCTGCCCGGCACGGCGCAGGAATATGGCGGCCTCATCAAGCATGGTGCCAAGCTGCTGTTCGCCTATTCGCAGGCGACGGTGCCGCTGGTCACCGTCATTACCCGCAAGGCCTTCGGCGGCGCCTATGACGTGATGGCGTCCAAGCATGTGGGCGCCGACGTCAACTATGCGTGGCCGACGGCGCAGATCGCCGTGATGGGCGCCAAGGGCGCGGTCGAGATCATCTTCCGCGCCGATATCGGCGATTCCGAGAAGATCGCGGCGCGTACGAAGGAATACGAGGAGCGCTTCCTGTCGCCCTTCGTCGCCGCCGAGCGCGGCTATATCGACGAGGTGATCATGCCGCACGGCACCAGGCGGCGGATCTGCAGGGCGCTGGCGCTGCTGGCCGACAAGAAGGCCGAACAGCCGTGGAAGAAGCACGACAACCTGCCTCTGTAGGGTGCATGTGCCAAGGCCGCACCCCGGTGGACGGTTAAGGCGGTCTCAAGCATGACCCGAAAAGACCGGGGTATCTTCACGCTTCGGCCATGCTTACCGGATGATCCTGCGCCGATCGAAGGGTCCGCCCAGGAGTATCCCGTGACCGAACGTCCCGCGTTGCCCGCCGCCGTCGCCGCCGCCGTTGCGGCAGGCCTGACCGAGGAGGGCGTCCGCACCGTCCGCCACGCCGTCTACGAGGATGGCGCCATCTGCCTGGCCGATGCCGACATGCTGTTTGCCGTCCTCGCCGCGGCCGGCGATGGCCGCTGCCCGCAGTGGCCGGAGCTGTTCGTCGAGGCCATGGCCGACATCATGGTCGACCAGGTTGAGCCGCATGGCTACGTGTCCAAGGCCAATGCCGACTGGCTGATCGGGCGCATGCGCGGCGACGGCCGCGTGCTGCGTGCAACCGAATTCGTCGCACTTGTTGCCGTGATCGAAAAGGCCCGCAGCGTGCCCGACGCGCTTGCCGCCTTCGCACTGCAGCTGGTGCGGGACGCCATCGTGTCGGGCAACGGATTGCTCGGCCCGGCCGGCGTTCAGGGAATCGTGACCGCAGTGGACACCGAGGCGTTGCGCACAATCCTGCACGCGGCCTCGAGCGAAGGCTTCGGCTTCATCACGCGGGCCGAGGCCGAGGTGCTGTTCGCCATCGCCGATGCCACCGCGGGACGCGACAACGACCCGGGCTTCGACGACCTGTTCGCCCGCGCGGTCGGCAACCACCTGATCGCCGCCGGCGGACGGCACCCGCCGACGGTCAACGAGGCGCTGCACCGCGAACGCTGGCTCGACCAGCGCCAGTCCACAGCCCAGGGCGTCGGCCGGCTTTTCGCCCGTTCGCTGTCGGCGGTGATCTCCGGTGACGCCTTCACGGGCTGCACGGGGGGCTGGGTCGCCGACCGCGCGGCAGACGGATTTATGCAGAACGCCGTGCAGGCGATCGACGAAGGCGAGGCGCGCTGGGTGGTGGAGCGGATCACCCGCGACGGCACCGTCTCGTCCGCCGAGACGCGTCTGCTGGCCTTCATCCGCGACGACGGCGCGCCGGTGCCTGCCGTGATGCGGCCGCTGCTCGCGCGCATCGCCGCCTGAGGCGGCGGCGCTCAGCGCCGCGCCGCAAAATCCTGGAAGGCGAGGTCCGGCTCCTCACGCCGGGCCTCTGCAAAGGCTCCGTTGAGCACTCGCTTGGCGGCAAATCCCGCCTGTGCCACCGGCCGCAGCGCAGCCGGAAGTCCGAACCCGTCGCCTGCTGCCAGCCTGGCCTCATAGGCCGCATAGGCCGCATCGAACGCCGCCTCGGCGTGGGCATCGTTGCACATCGACGTCCCGGCAATCCGGTAGACGTAGGACGCCTGTGGCAGCACGGGCATGGCCCCGATCCGGCCGATCAACCGCATGTTGGCAACCACATCCTCGGCGAACTCGACGCCCTCGGTGCGCGGCTGGGCGTGATCGCGGCGCACCAGAGGGACCAGCGGCATCGACAGCGCGAAGAAGGCGGCCATGTCGAGGCGGGTGGCGACCGCGAGATCGCGCATGGGCCTGTCCAGCAGTGCGCCGTCTGCCGCGGCGACGGCCTGCAGATTGTCGGCGGCTGCGCCATGCTCCGCCGCGACCGGCAGAAGCGTCGACAGCCGGGACGGCGAGATGGCGTCGTCAGCGTCGAGCTGGGTGACGAAATCGCCTTTTGCAATCGCCAGCCCGACATTACGGGCGTGATGGCAGCCCGTGCGCACGCCGCCGGTCGCGATGAACCGCAGCCGCCTGTCGGTGACCCCGGAGGCCTGCAGCAGGGCCGCGTAGTCGCATCGGTCATCGGCGACGACGATGCCCTCCCAGTCGGCATGGTCCTGGGCCAGGAGGCTCGCCACCCCGGTGGCAAGCGTGTCCTGCGCGTCGCAGGCGGGGATGATGACGGATACACGCATGGAGGGTTCCTGACTCGGACCGCCAGATGGCGCCCCGTCGCGCCGCGGTCAAGTCCATGCGTGGGGATTCATCTTCAAGAAACCACGCCTCGTGATCCCTGTTTAACCTGAAGAAACGTTCATATTCCCGCCTTAACACCCTGTCCATGGGTGTGGATCAATAGTTATCGCGTCAAATAAAACATAATCCCATCGAATACAGATGGGGAGGTCAGGGCAGATGAGCGGCAATCGCATCCAGAAGATCGTGATCAGGGCGATCGAGAAGCAGTCCATCACGGTGGACGACGTGCAGGACCTGCGCAACGCGATCGGCGAGGAAGGCTTCATCAGCCGTGCCGAAGCCGAGGCGCTGATCCGCATGGAACTGATGGTGGAGACGGCGGTGGCGCCGTGGGCCGATCTCTTCGTCGAGACGCTCACTGCCCATCTGGTGTGGGACTGCCGGCCGACCGGCTATGTCCGCCACGAGGACGCGGCCTGGCTGGCCGGCTGCTGCGCCCGTCCGCGGCTTGGCGGCGGGCACCATATCGGCGCGCTGATGGTGGCGCTGGTGCGCGAGGCCGAGCAGGTCGACGGCAGCCTGATCGCCATGGCGCTGGCGGAGAACCGGACCCTTCCGGTCGGCGAGACCAGCGCGGCGAACCACGTCGCCGCCTGAGCGCAGCGCCGCAGACCGGATTTCGGGCGTCTGCGCCCTTCGATCAGTGGACGCGCCGAGGCCCAGCTTCTAGAACGGCCCTTGTCATATTTCCCTCGCTGACGGGACAGGGCATGTTCAAGACCATTCTGATCGCCAACCGTGGCGAGATCGCCTGCCGGGTCATCAAGACCGCGCGCCGCATGGGCATCAAGACGGTGGCGGTCTTTTCGGATGCCGACCGTGACGCCCTGCATGTCGAGATGGCCGACTCGGCGATCCATATCGGACCCGCACAGGCCACCCAGTCCTACCTTGTGATCGACAAGATCGTCGAGGCCTGTCGCCAGTCCGGCGCCGAGGCGGTGCATCCCGGCTACGGCTTCCTGTCAGAGCGCGCGGCGTTTCCGAATGCGCTGGCCGAGGCCGGTATCGTCTTCATCGGTCCCAATCCGCACGCCATCGAGGCGATGGGTGACAAGATCGAATCCAAGAAGGCGGCCAACGCCGCCAGGGTTTCGACCGTGCCGGGCTATCTCGGTGTCATCGAGGATCCCGAGCACGCCGTCACCATCGCCGACGAGATCGGCTATCCGGTGATGATCAAGGCCTCGGCCGGCGGCGGCGGCAAGGGCATGCGCATCGCGCACTCGGCCGGCGAGGTGGCGGAGGGCTTTGCCCGGGCTCGCTCCGAAGCGGCGTCGTCGTTCGGCGACGACCGGGTGTTCGTCGAGAAGTTCATCGTCGATCCCCGCCACATCGAGATCCAGGTGCTGGGCGACAAGCACGGCAACGTCATCTATCTGGGCGAGCGCGAGTGCTCCATCCAGCGCCGCAACCAGAAGGTCATCGAGGAGGCGCCGTCGCCGCTGCTCGACGCCGCGACGCGGCGGCTGATGGGCGAGCAGGCGGTCGCGCTGGCCAAGGCGGTCGGCTACGACTCGGCCGGTACTGTCGAGTTCGTTGCCGGGCAGGACAAGTCCTTCTACTTCCTCGAGATGAACACCCGGCTGCAGGTCGAGCATCCGGTTACCGAGATGATCACCGGCATCGACCTCGTCGAGCAGATGATCCGGGTGGCGGCGGGCGAACCGCTCGGCATCACCCAGGCACAGGTCCGGCTTGACGGCTGGGCGGTGGAGAGCCGCGTCTACGCGGAGGATCCGACCCGCAACTTCCTGCCGTCGACGGGCCGCCTGGTCACCTACCGGCCACCGGCGGAGGGCAGCGTCGACGGGGTGACGGTGCGCAATGACACCGGCGTCTCCGAGGGTGGCGAGATCTCGATCTACTACGACCCGATGATCGCCAAGCTGGTCACCCACGCGCCGACGCGGCTGCAAGCAATCGACGCGCAGGCCCGGGCGCTCGACGCCTTCGCCATCGAGGGCATCCGCCACAACATCCCGTTCCTGTCGGCCCTGATGGCGCATGAGCGCTGGCGCTCCGGGGCGCTGTCGACAGGGTTCATCGCCGAGGAGTTTCCTGACGGCTTCAAGCCTGTGCAGCCGGAGGGCGAGCTGGCCCACCGGCTGGCCGCCGTTGCCGCCGCGATCGACGACAAGCTCAACCGCCGCAAGCGCGGCATCTCGCACCAGCTGAGGGCGGCCGAGCCCTTCGCCTTCGAGACGGCCCGCGTGGTGCTGGTGGGCGCCCAGCGCTTCGACGTGGAGGTCGAGACCCTGGCCTTCGGCACGACGGTGCGGTTCGGGACGGACCACACCCACGACGTGGGGTCGGGCTGGAAGCCCGGCGAACCCGTGTGGGAGGGCAGCGTCGACGGGGTCGACATTGCCGTGCAGGTCCGCCCGATCCTCAACGGTGTGATGCTGGCGCATGGCGGTGCGGCTGCCGCCGTGCGGGTCTTCACCCGGCGCGAGGCGGAGCTGGCAGCGCTGATGCCCGAGAAGGTGGCGGGCGACACCGGCAAGCAGCTGCTGTGTCCGATGCCTGGGCTGGTGAAGGCGATTGCCGTCAAGGTTGGCCAGGAGGTCAAGGTCGGCGAGATGCTGTGCATCGTCGAGGCCATGAAGATGGAGAATGTCCTGCGCGCCGAGAAGGACGGTACCATCGCGACGATCCAGGCGAAGGAGGGCGACAGCCTCGCCGTCGACGCCGTGATCCTCGAATTCGCCTGACAGCGCCGGCCGGGATGCCGCTCTATTTCGCCTATGGCTCGAACATGGACCGCGCCGCCATGGCGGTGCGCTGTCCGCAGGCAAAGCCATTGGGTCTGGCGCGGCTGCCGCGCCACCGGTTCCTGATCACCAGCGACGGCTACGCGTCGGTGGTGCGGGATCCGCGGCGCACGGTCCATGGCGTGCTGTGGGACCTGGCTTTGTCCGACATGCCGTCGCTTGACCGCTACGAGAGCCTGCACACGGGGCTCTACACCAAGATCAGCCAGCCGGTGGTGACGCCGGGCGGGGCACGCCGGGCGCTCGTCTATGTGGGTCGGTCCGCCCGCAAGGGCACGCCCAAGCCGGGCTATCTCGAGGGCGTGCTCGCCGCTGCCCGTGACTGGGGCCTTCCGGTTGACTACGTCTACGAGATGGCCCTTGGCGAGCCGGTGCCGCGGCGCCCGGGCACGCCGCTGTTCAGCGCGCCGCGCTGACGCGGGACGGCGCACGAACAAGCGACGCCCGGTCAGTTCTGGCTGATCTTCTGCCCCT
>JBMOJG010000192.1:0-6252 GCA_049316925.1 Alsobacter sp.
CGTGGGACACCTATCCGGCCTGGTCGCTGAAGGACGCCGTCGCGGTCGCCCGCGAGCTGGAGGGCGTCGGCGTCTACTGGATGGAGGAGCCGCTCCACCGCGGCGACCGCGAGGGCATGCGCCGCCTGCGCGAGATGACCTCCGTGCGCATCGCCGGCGGCGAAATGACGCGCGAGCTCTACGAGTTCCGCGATCTCATCGCCGATCAGGCCCTCGACGTGCTGCAGCCCGACGCCGCCCTGGTGGGCGGCATCACCGGGCTGCGCAAGGTCGCCGCCATGGCGCAGGCCCACAATCTCGTCTTCACGCCTCACACCTGGACGAACGGCATGGGCGTGACCGCCAATGCCCACCTCGTCTGCGGCACCACTGAGGGCGTCTTCCTCGAATATCCGTACGACCCACCGGAATGGGGCCTCGACCGCCGCGACTACATGATGGCCGAGCCGCTACGGGTCGGCGCCGATGGCTACATCGCCATGCCGACCACGCCGGGCCTCGGCTACACCCTTGACGAGGCGATCCTGGAGCGGACCCGCATCGCTTGATACAACACTTCGTAAAGACAAGTCGTGCGAACTGGATCGAAGTTTGGAAGGCTCGCAGGCAATGAACTCAGACCGCGAAACGACGAGCACGAGCGACCCACTGGGCCAGCGATCTCTGGCGGACGGGCTTCCCGTCGCCCTGATCAAGCGGATCGGTTCTGTCCTGGTTGTCGATGACGAGCCGATCATGCGCACCATCCTGTGCAGCGTCTTCGAGAAGCTCGGCATCGTGACGGTCGAAGTGGCCAACGACGCCGTCACCGCGCTGGAGCTCGCCCGCACCAATCGCTACGGGCTGATCCTCTCCGACATCCAGATGGAGCCGATGAACGGCATCGAGCTGTTGCGCTCTCTGCGCGGCACCAACAATGCAACGACCCCGGTCCTGCTCACCACCGGAATCTATTCGACCAAGATCGCCGCCGAGGCGAAAGAGGTGGGCGCCCGCTGGTTCATCCTCAAGCCGTTCTCCACCCAGCAGATCGGCAGAAAACTGCGCGAGATCTTCCCCTGAGGCCGACCTCCGCCGTCAGTTGACCGGCGCCCCGCCCTCTTCGGTCCGCCGGGCGACGAACGCATCGATCGCGTCGGCCGCCGCCGGGTCGAGGCCCGGATCCTCGTACTCGGACAGTGCCATGCGGGCGATCTCGGACGCCCGCACCGTCGCGTCCTTCGCGCCGTCATCCGCCCACGCGTCGTAGTTCCGCCAATCGGAGACAAGCGGCGCGTAGAATGCGGTTTCGTAGCGCGACAGCGTGTGCGGCGCCGCGAAGAAATGGCCGCCCGGCCCGACCTCGCGGATCGCATCGAGCGCCAGCGAGCCGGCGTCGACCGGCTCCGGCGTCAGGAAGGCGGCAAACAACTGCAGCATCTCGATGTCGAGCACGAACTTCTCGAACGAGGCGCACAGCCCGCCCTCCAGCCAGCCCGTCGCCTGGTGCAGCAGGTTGACGCCGCCGGCCACCGCCGACCAGGTGGCCATCATCGACTCGTAGGCCGACTGCGCATCCGGCGCATTCGACGTGTTGATGTTGGAGGAACGGAACGGCATCCGGTAGCGCCGCGCGAGCTGTCCGGAGATCAGCGCCGCCTTGGCGTATTCGGGCGTGCCGAAGGCTGGCGCCCCGGTCTTCATGTTCACATTGGTGGTGAAGGCGCCGTAGACCACCGGCGCGCCGGGCCGGGAGAACTGGCTCACCGCAATGCCGGCGAGCGCCTCGGCGTTCTGCTGCGCGATGGCGCCGATCAGCGTCACCGGCGCCATGGCGCCTGCCAGTGTGAACGGAGTGATGACCGTCGGCTGGTTCATCCGCGCCATTTCGGCGATGCCCTCGACCATGGCCTTGTCGAGTTGCAGCGGCGAATTGGTGTTGATGACCGCAAAGCAGATCGGCGCTCGCGTGACCTCGTCCTCGCGCAGGCCCGTGGCCAGGCGGATGATCTCCATGGCGTCGCGCGTACGCTGCAGGGTGTGGCAGTAGATCCGCGGAACCTTGTCGGTGAGCGTCACCATCGAGCGCAGCCCGGCAAGGTGGCGCACCGGCACCGGCACGTCGAGCGGCTCCACCGGATAGCCGCCGATGACGTGCACCATGTTGAACAGCTGCGACAGCCGCAGGAAATCCTCGTAGTCGGCCATGCTGCCGGGCCGCCGCCCGCGGGCGAGATCGGAGCAGTTGGGCGGACCGCTCACCGTTGCGAAGGCGAGGTGACCGTCGCCGAGCGTCACCGCCCGCCCGGGATTGCGCGGCGTGATCGTGAAACGCGCCGGCACCGTCG
Source organism: Alsobacter sp. (assembly GCA_049316925.1). Classification (GTDB taxonomy): domain Bacteria; phylum Pseudomonadota; class Alphaproteobacteria; order Rhizobiales; family Beijerinckiaceae; genus Alsobacter. The sequence continues at coordinate 2,328 of JBMOJG010000192.1, forward strand.
ACAGCACCCTGGCGATCAGGGCCCTGTCGAAGCGCACCCGCACGCCATCGGCGAGCACCTCGGCCCCGTGCTGCCGGCACAGCTCCCGCACCGTGTCCGACTGGATGGCAATGCCAGGGTTCTCGAGAATCGACAGCGATGCCTCGTGGATGGCCTCGATGGCATCCGCCGACAGGATCTCCATCGGCGGGAACGGATTGACCGGCTGCCGCCACGGCATCTGCCGGTCGCTGATCCGCGCCTGCCGCGTGCGCGGACGGTGCCCCTCGCGGCGCTGCCGCGGTGCAGGTGTCTCGCTGTCCGTCCCGGCCATCGGCCCTCCCGTCTGCGCCCGATGGCGCGCCTACGCCCGCATGCGGCTGCCGGAGGGATCGAACAGCGGCTCGGCAAGGCGCCGCGCTGCCCGCCGTTCGCCGATGATCTCGATCTCGAACCCGGTGGTCTCGCCGGCGAGCGCCATCGGCACATAGCCGAGCGCCACCGAGGTCTTGCTGTGGTGGGCGTAGCCGCCCGACGTGATCCAGCCCACCACCTTGCCATCATGCCAGACCGGCTCGTCGCCGATCGCGTCCGCATCGACGGCGTCGACGGCAAAGACCACGAGCGCGCGTGTGCCGCCCGAGGCCTTCTCCGCCGCAGCCGCCCCGCGGCCGATAAAGTCGTTCTTCTTCATGTCGATGAAGCGGCCGAGCCCAGCCTCGAACGGCCCATAGATCGGCCGGTACTCCCGCGCCCAGGTGCCGAAGCTCTTCTCCAGCCGCATCGAATTCAGCGCCCGCCCGCCGAAATGGCCGATGCAGTGCGGCTTGCCGGCAGCCAGCAGCAGGTCGAACAGGCCGCGCTGGTATTCGGGTGCAACCCAGATCTCGTAGCCGAGGTCGCCCGTGAAGGTGATGCGCCCGACCAGGGCCGGGATCGGCCCCAGGTCCATCTGTGCCACCGACAGGAACGGGAAGGCCGCTGTCGACAGGTCATGCCCGGTCAGCCGCTGCAGCACGTCTCGCGCACGCGGTCCGGCGACGCTGAGCCCCTGCAGCTTCTGCCCGCAGGGTTCGATCCGCGCGTCGAGATGCTGCGCCTCCTTCAGGAACCAGCGCATGTGGTAGGTCTCGGCCGGCCCCGAACCCCACACCATGAAGCGCTCCGGACCGAGCTTGCCGACGGTGAAGTCGCCGATCAGCCGGCCGCGCGCATTGAGCATCGGCGACAGCGCGATGCGGCCCTGCGCCGGCATCCGGCCGGCCAGCACGCGCGACAGGAACGCCTCGGCGTCCGTCCCGGTGACCTCGTATTTCGCATAGCCCGAGATCTCCATCAGGCCGACGCGCTCGCGCACCGTGCGCACCTCCTCGGCCACATGCGCGAATGCATTGGAGCGCCGGAACGTGATGTCCTCGATCGGTGCGGTGCCTTGCGGCGCGAACCACAGCGGATGCTCGAGCCCGAAGCTCTCGCCGAACACCGCGTTCTCGGCCTGGAGCCGGTCGTAGAGCGGCGTTGTGCGCAGCGGCCGCGCGGCGGTCAGCTCCTCGTTCGGGAAGCGGATTCGGAAGCGCCGCGAATAGTTCTCCCGCACCTTGGCGTTGGTATAGGCGAGCGTCGCCCAGTCGCCGAAGCGTGCCACGTCCATCGCCCAGACGTCGAAGCCCGGGTCGCCCTCGACCATCCAGTTGGCCAGCGCCAGGCCGACGCCGCCGCCCTGGCTGAACCCCGCCATCACCCCGCAGGCGACCCAGAAATTCTTCAGGCCGCGGATCGGCCCGATCAGCGGATTGCCGTCCGGCGCGAAGGTGAAGGGGCCGTTGATGACCTTGCGGATGCCGGCCTTCTCCAGCACCGGATAATGCGCGAAGCCGACCTCCAGCGAGGGGGCGATGCGGTCGAGATCGTTGGCCAGCAGCTCATGGCCGAAGGTCCAGGGCGTCTCGCGCTCCGACCACGGCACGCCGGCCCGCTCATAGGTGCCGAGCAGGATGCCGCCGCGCTCCTGGCGCATGTAGATCTCGCCCTCGAAATCGACGACGTGCAGCATCTCCTTGTCGGCATTGACCAGCTCGGGGATGTCCTCGGAGATGATGTACTGGTGCTCCATGGCGAGGATCGGCAGCTCGAGCCCGACCATGCGGCCAACCTCGCGCGCCCACAGGCCGCCGGCATTGACCACATGCTCGGCATGCACCGTGCCCTTCTCGGTGATCACGTCCCAGCTGCCGTCGGGGTGCTGGCGCAGGTCGGTGACCCGCGTGTGCCTGACCACCTCGGCGCCGCCGATCTGGGCCGACTTCGCGTAGGCGTTGGTGACCCCCCACGGATCGACATGGCCCTCGATAGGGTCGTAGATCGCGCCGACGAAGTGCTTGGGGTCCATCAGCGGGAAAAGCTTGTAGGCCTCCTCGATGGACATCATCGTCAGGTCCATGCCGAGGTAGCGGCCCCGCGCGTAGACCATCTTCAGCCAGTCCATGCGCTCGCGGGTGCCCGCCAGCATCAGTCCGCCGGTGAGGTGCACGCCGCAGGACTGGCCCGAGATTTCCTCGATCTCCTTGTAGAGCTCGATCGTGTACTGCTGCAGCTTGGCGACGTTGGGGTCGCCATTGATCGTGTGCATCCCGCCGGCCGCGTGCCAGGTCGACCCGGAGGTCAACTCCGAGCGTTCGATCAGCACCACATCCTTCCAGCCCGCCTTCGTCAGGTGGTAGAGCACGCTGGCGCCGACGACGCCGCCCCCGATGACGACGGCCTGGGCATGGGACTTCATGATGCGATCTCCGATCGGTGGGCCGCCGCGCCGGGGAGACCGGACGGCGAGTTGTCAGGCTGCCAGCAGATCACGGATTTTGGAACATCGCGACTGCTGTAGATGGATCAATGACAGCGCAGGAGCCATGCGTGGCCTTCAATAGTCCGTCGGCGCCCCGCCCTCGGCCTTGCGGCGGGCGACGAAGGCCTCCAGCTCCTCGAAGATCGCGGGGTCGATCGGCGGCGGCACGAATGCGTCGAGCCGCTGATGGTAGAGCCGGCTGGCGGTGTCGTAGGCCGTCGGCGCCCCGCCCTCGCGCCAGCTCTCGTAATTGCGCCAGTCCGAGATCATCGGCGCGAAGAACGCCGTCCGGTAGCGCGCCTGGGTGTGGGCGCAGCCGAAGAAATGCCCGCCCGGGCCGACCTCCCGCATGGCATCCAGCGCCAGCTCCTCGGCATCAACCTTCACCGGCGTCAGGAATGCCGCGACCATGTCGAGCAGGTCGGCATCCAGCACCATCTTCTCGAACGAGGCGTGCAGGCCCCCCTCCATCCAGCCGGCACCGTGCATCAGGAGGTTGGTGCCGCCCATGATCGCGCCCCACAGCGAGAACACGCTCTCATAGGCCGCCTGGGCGTCGACGGTATTCGCCGCATTGGCGTTGGACGAGCGATAGGGCAGGCCGTAGCGCCGCGCCAGCTGGCCGCCGAGCAGCGCCGCCTTCATGTATTCGGGCGTGCCGAAGGCCGGCGCGCCGGACTTCATGTCGACATTCGAGGTGAAGCCGCCATAAACGAAGGGTGACTCCGGCCGCACCGTCTGTGCCAGCACCAGCCCGGCCAGCGCCTCGGCATTCTGCTGCGTCACCGCCCCCGCGATGGTCACGGGTGCCATGGCACCCGCCAGCGTGAACGGCGTCAGCACCGTCACCTGGTTGGCGCGCGCCATCTGGATGATGCCCTCCAGCATCGGCCCGTCGAGCCGCAGCGGCGACGACGAGTTGATGATGGTGAACAGCGACGGTTCGCGCTCCAGCGTCGCCCGGTCGATGCCACGGGCGATCCGCACCATCTCCAGCGCATCGCGATTGCGCTCGCGCCCGAGCGAATAGGCGTGGATCGGCTTGTCCGACAGGGTCAGCATGTCGAACAGCGCATCGAGATGGCGCACCGAGGCGTGGATGTC
>JBMOJG010000193.1:0-6237 GCA_049316925.1 Alsobacter sp.
CGGCCAGCGGCCAGGGTGTCGAGGCCGGGCTGCGTGCGCTCCTCGCCGTGATCGATGCCAACCGCGTCGGCGAGGCGGAACGCGCCGAGACCACGGGTGCTCCCCCGGGATGGCGTCCGTGACGCTGCCGCGGCTGGACGCTTTCCGCCGCATTGTCGTCAAGGTCGGGTCCTCCCTGCTGGTGGACCGCGACCGCGGCCGCCTGCGCCATGCCTGGCTGGCGGCGCTCGCCGAGGATATCGGCACCCTGCACCAGCGCGGCGCCGACGTGCTGGTGGTATCCTCCGGCGCCATCGCGCTCGGCCGCACAGTGCTGGGCATGAGCCCCGGCGCGCTACGGCTGGAGGAGAGCCAGGCCGCTGCCGCCGTCGGCCAGATCGCGCTCGCCCGCACCTGGGCCGAGGCGCTTGGCCACCAGGGCATCACCGCCGGCCAGATCCTGGTCACGCTCGGCGACACGGAGGAGCGTCGCCGCTACCTCAACGCCCGCGCCACGCTGGCGCGGCTGCTGGAGCTCCGCGCGGTCCCGGTCGTCAACGAGAACGACACCGTCGCCACCACGGAGATCCGCTACGGCGACAATGACCGGCTCGCCGCCCGTGTCGCCACCATGGCGGGAGCCGACCTTCTGGTGCTGCTCTCCGACATTGACGGGCTCTACACCGCGCCGCCGCACCAGGACCCGGCCGCGACGCTGATCCCCGTCGTGCCCCGCATCTCCGCCGAAATCGAGGCCATGGCGGGCGGCGCCGCCTCCGAGCTGTCGCGCGGCGGCATGGTGACGAAAATCGAGGCCGCCAAGATTGCCACCGCCGGCGGCACCCACATGGTGATCGCCGACGGCCGGTTGAAGAACCCGCTTGCGGCAGTCGCAGCCGGCGGGCGCTGCACCTGGTTTCTCACCGGCTCCAACCCGGTCTCGGCCCGCAAGAGCTGGATCGCCGGCGCCATCGAGCCGCGCGGCGTGCTGCATCTCGATGCCGGCGCCGTGCGCGCGGTGCGCACCGGCCGCAGCCTGCTGCCGGCCGGTGTCATTCGCGTCGAGGGGACCTTCGGCCGCGGAGACGCCGTGGTTCTGCGCGGGCCCGATGGCGCCGATCTCGGCCGCGGGCTGGTCGCCTATGACGCCGGTCACGCGGCGCAGATCGCCGGCCGCTCATCGCGCGACATCGCCGCCATCCTCGGTTATGCAGGCCGCGCCGAGATGGTCCACCGTGACGACATGGCGCTGGCGGCCGAGTAGGGAGGTCGGGATGGGGATGGCACGCCACGGCGAGACCGACATCGCCGCTCTCATGAACGGCATTGGCCGGGCCGCCCGCGCGGCCTCGCGGGCGCTGGCGCTCGCGCCGGCCGCTCTCAAACAGACGGCTCTTTGCGCCGGGGCCGCGGCAATCCGCGCCGATGCTGCCGCCATTCTCGCCGCCAACGCGGCTGACGTGGCCGCCGCGCAGGAGCGCGGCACGCGCGGCGCCTTCGTCGACCGGCTGGTGCTCGATGCGGGACGGCTCGAGGCCGTCGCCCGCGCCGTCGAGGACATTGCCGACCTGCCGGATCCGGTGGGCCGGGTGCTCGCCGCCTGGCAGCAGCCCAATGGCCTCGCCTTCGAGCGCGTCGCCACGCCGCTCGGCGTCGTCGGCGTCATCTTCGAGAGCCGGCCCAACGTCACCGCCGATGCCGGCGCGCTGTGCCTCAAGGCCGGCAACGCCGCCGTGCTGCGGGCCGGGTCGGAGAGCCACGCCACGGCCGTCGCCATCGTCGCCGCCCTGCGCCGCGGGCTCGTCTCCGCCGGCCTGCCGGCCGATGCCGTGCAGATCGTCCCGACCACCGACCGTGCCGCGGTCGGCGCCATGCTGGCCGGCCTCGACGGCGCCCTCGACGTGATCGTGCCGCGCGGCGGCCGCAGCCTCGTGGCCCGCGTCCAGGACGAGGCCCGCGTGCCGGTCTTCGCCCATCTCGAGGGCCTCTGCCACGTCTATGTCCACGCCGCCGCCGATCTCGACATGGCGCTGGCGATCGTCCGCAACGCCAAGCTGCGGCGCACCGGCGTCTGTGGTTCCGCCGAGACACTGCTGGTCGATGCCGGCTGTGCCGCAACCCACCTGCGCCCGCTGGTGTGCATGTTGCTCGACGCTGGCTGCGAGGTGCGGGGTGACGCCGCCACCTGCGCGGTCGATCCGCGGGTGCGCGCGGCCACCGCGGAGGATTGGCGGACCGAGTATCTCGACGCCATCATCAGCGTCGCGGTGGTCGAGGACCTTGATGCCGCCATTGCCCATGTCGGGCAGTGGGGCTCGCACCACACCGACAGCATCGTCACCGGGGATCCGGCGGCGGCGGAGCGCTTCCTGGCCGAGGTCGATTCGGCCATTGTCCTGCACAACGCCTCGACCCAGTTTGCCGACGGCGGCGAGTTCGGCTTCGGTGCCGAGATCGGCATCGCCACCGGCCGCATGCACGCCCGCGGCCCCGTCGGTGCCGAGCAACTCACCTCCTTCAAGTACCGCGTCCGCGGCACGGGGCAGATCCGCCTCTGAGTGGCTTTCGCCCCGGGCCCGCCCCGGTCTAGATTGCGCCGGTGGGAGAGCCGGGGAGAAACACGATGGGGCAGGGGCGTCCGCGCGATGCGCGCGAGGCGGCGGCGATGGTGCGTGCCTCCGGCGCAGCCGACGTCAAGGTCGGCGTCTTCGACATCGACGGCGTGTTCCGCGGCAAATACATGGAGCTGTCGAAGTTCGAGAACGCGCTCGAGAAGGGCTTCGGCTTCTGCGACGTGGTCATCGGCTGGGACTCCAACGACCAGCTCTACGACAATGTCCGCCTGACGGGCTGGCACACCGCCTATCCGGACGCGGCCGTCCGCATCGTGCCCGACACCATGCGGCGCATCCCGTTCGAGGCGGACCAGCCGCTGTTCATCGCCGAATTCGACGGCGATGCAGCGCAGGCCTGCCCCCGCAACCTGCTGAAGCGCGTCCTGGCGCGCGCCGCCGGGCTCGGCTTCGACGTGAAGGCCGCGGCCGAGTTCGAATTCTTCCTGTTCGAGGAAACTCCGCACACGGTGCGCGAGAAGGGCTACCGCAATTTGCGCAGCCTGACGCCGGGCTTTTTCGGCTACTCTTTGCTGCGCGCCGGCGTGCATGCCGAGATCTACCGCGAGCTGCTCGATTTCTGCCGCGCCTTCGAGATCGACCTGGAGGGTCTGCACACCGAGACCGGCCCCGGTGTGCTGGAGGCGGCCATCAAGGTGGATGGCGCGCTCGAGGCGGCGGACCGCGCCGCCCTGTTCAAGACCTTCACCAAGATCCTGATGCAGCGGCGCGGCCTGATGGCGACCTTCATGGCCAAGTGGTCGGCCGACTGGCCCGGCCAGTCGGGTCATCTGCACATGTCGCTGTTCGATCGCGCCTCCGGCCGGGGTGTGTTCCACGATCCTGCCGGGGCGCACGGCATGTCCGACGCCATGCGCTGGTTTGTCGGCGGCCAGCAGGCCCTGCTGCCCGAGCTGCTGGCGATGATCGCCCCGACGGTCAACTCCTACACCCGCCTGATCCCCGGCTTCTGGGCGCCGACGGCGGCCACCTGGGGTATTGAGAACCGAACCTGCGCGCTGCGCGTCATCGGCGGCTCGGAGAAGAGCCAGCGCGTCGAGGTCCGCGTCGCCGCTGCCGACATCAACCCCTATGTGGCGCTGGCCGCATCGATCGGCGCCGGCCTGTGGGGCATCGAGAACCGTATCGAGCCCGATGCCCCGATCGCCGGCAACGCCTATGCGGTGAAGATCCCGGCGCGCCGCAACCTGCCGCGCACGCTGACGGACGCCGCCGAGCGGCTTCAGCGCAGCCGCCCGGCCCGGGCCCTGTTCGGCGACGCGTTCGTCGACCATTATGCGGCAACGCGGCTCTGGGAGGAGCGCGAGGCGCGTCGGGCCATCACCGACTGGCAGCTCGCCCGCTATTTCGAGATCATCTGAAGAGGCTGGGCGAATTGGCGCGCCGCAGGACGGATCCATGACCGACATCGTCTGCCATTCGCCCGTCGACGGCCGCGAGATTGCCCGCCGGCCGGTGGCATCCGACGCGACCATTGCGGCAGCCATCGCGGCCGCCCGTGCCGCCCAGCGCGACTGGGCGGCGCAGCCGCTGCAGGTCCGGATCGGCGCGGTGCTGCGCATGCTCGACGTGCTGCTGGCCGGGGACGCGGAGGCGGTCCCCGAGCTGGCCTGGCAGATGGGGCGGCCGGTCCGCTACGGCGGCGAGTTCCGCGGCGTCGCCGAGCGGGTGCGGCACATGGCCGGGATCGCGCCGACGGCCCTCGCCCCCGTCGTCCCGGCGGACCGCCCCGGCTTCACGCGCTACGTTCGTCGGGATCCGCTCGGCCTGGTGCTGGTGATTGCGCCGTGGAACTACCCTTACCTGACGGCCGTCAACACGATCGCGCCGGCGCTGATCGCCGGCAATGCGGTGCTGCTCAAGCACGCCGCCCAGACCCTGCTGGCGGGCGAGCGCTTCGCCGCGGCGGCCGCGGCCGCAGGTTTGCCGGACGGGCTCTTCGCCAATCTGGTCCTCAGCCACGACCAGACGGCGGGCATCCTCGCCAGCAGCTCCGTCGACCATTGCGTGTTCACGGGCTCGGTCGCAGGCGGTCGCGCCATCGAACGCGCAGCCGCCGGCACCTTCACGAGCCTCGGGCTGGAGCTCGGCGGCAAGGACCCGGCCTATGTGCGCGAGGACGCCGACCTCGACGATGCAGTGGCCAACCTCGTGGATGGCGCCTGTTTCAACTCCGGCCAGTCCTGCTGCGGCATCGAGCGGATCTACGTGCATGCCAGCCTGCATGATGGTTTCGTCGAGCGCGCCGCCGCCGCCGTCTCCGCCTATGTGCTGGGCGACCCGCTCGATCCGGCCACGACGCTGGGGCCCATGGCGACGGCCCGCGGCGCCGACCATGTCCGTGCCCAGCTTTCGGCCGCCTGCGCCGCCGGCGCCCGGGGGCTGGTTGACCCGGCCCGCTTCCTGGCAGACACCGGCACTGGCCCCTACCTGGCGCCGCAACTCCTGGTCGATGTCGACCACCGCATGGAGCTGATGACCGTCGAGACCTTCGGCCCCGTCGTCGGCGTCATGAAGGTCGCGGACGATGGCGAGGCCGTGCGGCTGATGAATGACAGCCCCTACGGACTGAGCGCCGCGATCTGGACCCGCGACGCCGGGGCGGCGGAACGCATCGGCCACCAGCTCCAGACCGGCACGGTGTTCATGAACCGCTGCGACTATCTCGATCCGGGCCTCGCCTGGACCGGCGTCAAGGACACTGGCCGTGGTGCAAGCCTGTCGGCCATCGGCTACGAGACGCTGACACGTCCCAAGAGCTTCCACCTGAAGTTGGCCGGCCCGTGACGCTCCCAGCCGGCGGCATGGCCAACCGTCTCCATCGCTTTCCTGCCGTCGCCCGTCCCTGGCCGGCGGCCCTCCCAACCCTGTCCGGACCGCAGCCATGAGCCTTCGCGCCAACTGGAACTACCCGACAGCAGTGATTTTCGGTGAGGGCCGGATTGCCGAGCTGCCCCAGGCCTGCCGCCGCGCCGGCATGACGGCGCCGCTGCTGGTCACCGACACCGGCCTCGCGGCCTCGCCGATGGTGGCCGCCGCTCTGGCGGCCCTCCAGGCCGAGGGGCTTCGCGCAGCCGTGTTCTCCGACGTCCGTTCCAACCCGGTGGAGTCGAATGTCGAGCGTGGCGTTGTCGCCCTTCGGGCCGGTGGCCATGATGGTGTCGTGGCGTTCGGCGGCGGCTCGGCGCTCGATGTCGGCAAGGTCATCGCCTTCATGGCTGGCCAGATCCGGCCGATGTGGGACTTCGAGGATATCGGCGACTGGTGGACTCGCGCCGATCCGGCCGGGATCGCCCCGGTCGTGGCCGTGCCGACCACCGCCGGCACCGGATCCGAGGTCGGACGCGCCGGCGTCATCACCCAGGAGGCCACCCACACCAAGAAGGTGATCTTTCACCCCGGCATGATGCCGAAGGTGGTGCTGTGCGATCCGGCCCTGACGGTCGGCCTGCCACCACGGTTGACGGCCGGCACCGGCATGGATGCGCTCGCCCACTGCCTCGAGGCCTGGTGCGCGCCGGGCTTCCACCCCATGGCCGACGGCATCGCCCTGGAGGGCATGTGCCTCGTCAAGGACGGTCTGGTGCGGGCCGTCGCCGACGGGACCGACATGGAGGCCCGCGCC
>JBMOJG010000194.1:0-6234 GCA_049316925.1 Alsobacter sp.
AGGTACCGGGGGCGCGACGCCGGCAGGAGCCGGCGCCGCGCGTCAGGTCATGCCGCGATGAACTCGTTCCACTTGCGGACCATGTAGTCGTTCTCGTCCATGACGGCGTTCCAGCAGGCGACCGAACCCATGCGGTCGTCATAGGATCCGCCGTCGCGCTTGGAGCCGGCCTTCTCGAGCAGCGAGCCGTCGGGCGCCTTGATGTCGCTCATCGCCGCCTTGCCTTCCATCCAGTAGCCCCACTCGTCGGCCGTCATGTTGGCCTTGGCGGTGGAGAGCACGGCCGAGTAGTAGCCCTGGCGGTTCAGGTAGGCACCGGCCCAGCCCGACAGGAACCAGTTGACGAACTCGTAGGCCCATTCCTGCTTCTTGCCGCTGACGCCCTTCGACAGGCAGAAGCCCGACGCCCACGAGCGGTAGCCTTCCTTCAGCGGCTGGAACACGCAAGGTATGCCCTTCGAGCGCACGGCTGTCACGGCCGGTGACCACATCGACTGGATGACGGTCTCGCCCGACGCCATCAGGTTGACGCTCTCGTTGAAGTCCTTCCAGAACGCGCGGAATTGGCCGGACTTCTTCGCCTCGGTCAGCACCTTCATGGTGAGGTCGATCTCGGCGCGGGTCATATTGCCCTTGTCGGGATACTTGTACTGGCCGGTGGCCTCGACCACCATCGCGGCGTCCATGATGCCGATCGACGGGATGTTGAGGATCGAGGCTTTGCCCTTGAACTCGGGGTTGAGCAGTTCAGCCCAGCTGTTGATCGGACGCTTGATCAGGTCGGGGCGGATGCCAAGCGTATCGGCGTTGTAGACGGTCGGGATCAGGGTGACCCACTCGGTGACGCCGCTGGCGAACTTGGTGGAGTTCTGGCCCTCCAGGAACATCACCTTCTTGGGCGCGGTGCCCTGGTCGCCGATCACCTTGCCGCTGGGCAGCTGGCCCTTGGTGAACACCGGCGTGATGTTGTCGAACTGCGTGATCTTCTTGGCGTCCATGGGCAGGATGTTGCCCGACGGGATCAGCTTCTTCAGGCTGAAATACTCGGTGTCGAGCACGTCATAGGAGTTCGGCTGGGTGACGACGCGCTTGGTGACGTCGTCGGTTGTCGCAGAAATGTACTCGAGGGTGATGCCGGTGTCGGCCTTCAGCTTCTTGTTGATGTCGTCGGCCTGGTTCACCGCGGTGCCGAGATAGCGCAGCACCTTGGGCTCCTGCGACCACACGGCGGGGAAGCCGGTGATGGCGCCGCTGCCGGCAGCGGCGCCGGCGAGCGCACCGGCGCCCTTCAGGACGCCGCGGCGCGATACGCCCCGGGGGGGCTTCTGGTCAGTCATGGCAGTCTCCTCATGGTCGGCTCCTGCCGTCAGGCCCTCGGAGCCAGGTGGTGAACATCACGCACGTCCCAGGCGACCGAGACCGTGTCGCCGGGCACCACGGGCGCGGCGTCGAAACGGTCCTCGGACAGTTGGGCGGTGAGGTCGGTGGCGAAGTCGGCGGCAAGGCCGACCTGCACATGGGTGCCCTGGTATTCCACGTCGCGAACCGTGGCCGTCATGGCGCCGGGCTGTGGGTTGCGCGACAGGACGAGCCGGTCGGCGCGCACGGCAGCCTGGCCGGAGGGCAGGGTGATGATGTTATGGCCGCCGATGAAGCGCGCCACGAAGGCGGTGGTCGGTTTGTTGAAGACCTCGCGCGGCGTGCCAGCCTGCTCGATGCGCCCGCCGTTCATCACCACGACGAGATCGGCGAGCGCCATGGCCTCGTCCTGGCCGTGGGTGACATGGACGAAGGTGATGCCGAGGTCCTTCTGCAGCCGCTTCAGCTCGGCCCGCATCCGCACGCGCAGGAACGGGTCGAGCGCCGAAAGCGGCTCGTCGAGCAGCAGGATCTGCGGCTCGGTGATCAGCGCACGCGCCAGCGCGACGCGCTGCTGCTGGCCGCCGGAGAGCTGCGCAGGCACGCGGCCCGCATAGGCCGCCATGTCGACGAGGGCGAGGAGTTCCATCGCCCTGGCATGGCGCTCGGCCTTGGCGACGCCGCGCATCTTCAGCGAGAAGGCAACATTGTCGCGACAGTCGAGATGCGGAAACAGCGCGTAGCTCTGGAACATCATCGCCGTGCCGCGCCGCGCCGGCGGGAGGTCGGTGACGTTGGCGGGCCCGATCAGCACGTCGCCCCGGGTGACGCTCTCATGGCCGGCAATCACGCGCAATGTCGTCGACTTGCCGCAGCCCGAGGGACCCAGCAGGCAGCAATAGGTGCCCGCCGGCACGCGCAGGTCGATGCCGTCCACCGCGGTGCTGCTGCCGTAGCGCTTCACCACCTGTACGAGTTCGAGAGCCGCACCTTTCACGCCGTCCTCCAGTCCGCCCGGACAATACAAGGCCTGTGCCAAGGCGCCCGTGTGGGTCGGGCGGGGAGGCATCACGGTGCCGCAGCCCAGCCACGCCATGCGGGCACTTGGGGGTGAACCGCAAAGCGCAAGATGTGCATTTTCCGACGACATTTGCCTGAAAATAAGGCGATCGACAGGGCGCCAGCACCACCGGCGACACGCGCCTCCACGTGTCCATGGTGCATGTCGGGTTTCACCATCGCCTCAAATGCAAGCGAGCCTTGCGACGGTCCTGCAAGCTGTTCTCGCTAAGATTGCAGTCATGACAACGCTTGACAGCCTTCGCCGGCCGCGTGCCGGCAACACGCGACGGGTCAGCCCGCGACGGCGGATGCTGAAGCCCGGCAAGGTGCTTGTGCGGGGCGCATCGCCCGTTGACTGCCTGATCACCGACCTGTCCGACACAGGGGCCAGGCTGCAGTTTCGCTTCGTCGTCGACGTTGCACCGGAGTGCATCGAGCTGGTGATCGGCGGCGAGTACGTTCCGCGCGCCTGCGACGTCAAATGGACCGGCGGCATGCATATGGGTGTGGCGTTCCGTACCGGGCGCCCCCTTATCGATCCCAATGCGATTGCGAGCGCGCTCGCGGCGCACCGCGCCAGCAGTCAACGCTGATGAGGCCGCGCTTCGTCGACGTGCCTGCACTCGTCGTCGACGACAGCGGCTTCGTCCGGACTCAGGTTCGCGACATGCTGGCCCAGGTCGGCCTGAAGTCCGTCACGTCGGTCGGCGATGTGCAGTCCGCCCTGGTCGCGCTGCACCGCTTTTCACCCCGCATCATCCTGCTCGACTGGTATCTGCCCGATCACAATGCCAGCACGTTGCTGCATGTTTTGCGGGACCCCGGGACCTCGGCCTATCCCGACGTGCCCGTCGTGCTGATGTCGGGGTTGCCGACGCGGCAGCTTGTCGACGAGGCTGCTGGATTCGGGATCGTCCATCTGCTGCGCAAGCCGTTCTCGCCACGCCAGCTCTGGCAGCGTCTTGCGGCGGTCCCGCTGCAGTCCGTTGCCGACGCCGCGTCACTGGCTGCCGATGACCGCGTTGCCGTGGCCCGAGGGGCGTGACGGCATTGGCGCACGCCATGTGATCGCGGCGCGAACACACAGGTAAAGCACCACCGCATTCAGCAAGTGCCAAACGGAATGCGTTCCGGCCGGGATCATCCCGCACCACGCAAGGTCGACCGAGCGCAACCCCAACGAGACTGCAAACGTGGCCGCCGCCGCCAGCAGCGCCATCCCACCGGGATGGCGGCGCCTCGCTCCGAGTGCGCCGACCATCGCCAGGGCTAACAGCGCCGGCAGATAGCCGGCCGAGCCGTTGAGCGGGTCCGGTGCACCGGCCAGCACAACGCGCCACAGCGCGGGGAGCACCATCGCACCCATCTGGAACGCCACTGCGACAAGGGCTGCCGTTGCAGCGCCGAGACCCAGGACCCGGCGCAACGCGGCAACCAGAAAGAGCAGGATGAACAGCGCAATCGGCGCCACGTCGGCGACGGCCGCCCAGCGCGTTGCCACCGTGTGGAACAGGAAGGAGCCGACGCCAATGACCGCGACCAATCCGACCAGCCCGGCCGCGGCGGGATCGGGGCGCGGCGCCCGCTGCAGCAGTCGCCAGGCCGCTGCGGCGGCGACCAGAAATGCGAAATTGCTCAGTGCGTTCAGCGGCTCCGACCAGAACTCCGGGCCGGTGCGCTCGCAATAGGCGTCGATCGGAGTCCACCAGCCCTGGTCCATGATCGCTCCCGCGTGCCCGACCCACCAGATAGCGCCTGGCAGGCGACTTGCCATCAGCCGTCCGTTGACGAGCGTCGGCCACCGCCGCTACACCAGCACCAAGCGCCGACGCGAGCCGGACGCCGGAAGGGTGGCCGAGTGGTTTAAGGCAGCGGTCTTGAAAACCGCCGTGGGGGAAACCCCACCGTGGGTTCGAATCCCACCCCTTCCGCCAACATCCGTTGATTTTATTGCGTTATTTTATCTGACCTCGCCTTAGTCCCCAAACCAGTCCCCAAACAGGCTGGCGCATGAAGGCGGACAGGGGCGGGCGGGCGTGAATTTCGGTCGCTGCACTGAAAGCCCAGTTTTCGACAAATATCAATTCTAAGGCCATTATTAGTTAATTCGTGTTTGTTTAACGGGCCTTCCGAGACTGATTCCCCATCCAAAAGCGGCCGAACGGCTAGCATATCTCTCCACGTTGCCTCATCGTGGCATAAACGTAAGGTAAGAGTAGAGAGTGGCCGGGGGGCGTTATGTTAATCAGGGTTGGGATTTCAGTTGTAATGACCGGATTAATAGCCGGTTGCGCTAGTCGGGCCGAAAACATTAGTGCGGCATATGTATCGCCATTGATTTATGAAAAATATAGCTGCAAGGAATTGTCTGAGGAAGCGACGCGTGTGTCAGTAAGAGCAGCACAAGTTGCTGGAGTTCAAGACAGCAAAGCGACGGGGGATGCGGTTGCGACTGGTGTTGCAGTCATTGTATTCTGGCCCGCCGCCTTTTTGATAAAGGGTGATGGAACTACGGCTGCAGAAATCGCCAAGCTAAAGGGTGAAATGGAAGCCATCGAGACGGCCAGTAAGCAGAGAAAATGCGGGATCGTCTTTAATCGTTCGCCCGCAAGCTAAACGCCCATCCGCCGCCGTTCCTTGGATGGGGCGGGCCCCGCCGGGCAGGGACTTGCCCAAAATTGGGCTCGGCCGGAATAAGCTGAGCAGTACCTTAGCCCTCCGGCCCGCCTCCGGGCGTCATGATCGACGCGCCCGCGATGCGTGCCGAAAGAAACCCTCGCGCGCACGCGCACGCGATGCGTGCGAAAATCATGCCGGGCGCGCGTTAGCCGGCCGCTAGGAATTGCAGATACCGCAACGCTTCCTCGCGCTGGCGGTCGTTCAAATGCCGCAACAAATCAATGATTTCGCCGTCCTTTTGCGGGTTCACTTCCAGCAATTCGGACTTGTTGCAATCCAGCGCGACGGCAAGCGCTTCTAATATCGGCTGGCTGTAAGGCTGTTCCCCGTTTTCGATCCTGCCAAGGCTGACGTGACTTATTAGCAGTTCGCCGCCCGGTTCCGTTTCCATGCGGTTTGCCAACGCGCGCAATGATAGCCCGCGACGTTGCCGCCATTCCTTGATGTAGGTTTTTTGGAACGTCCTGGCACCCATGCAGCCGAGGATACCGCGACGCTCCCCACCCGCGCCACTGCTGCCGCCGTCCATCTCCTGCGCGGCGTCGTATTCGTTAGCCAGCCTTAACCCCGGCCCGCGCTCAGGATTATCGAATTATGCATCCGGAGATGCGATCTCACTCACGCGGGTTATGCCCAGAGGGCCGGTGCGCGTTGGTAACGCCGTCGGCCCTCGCCTATTTCAGCCCGCCTCCCCAAACTGCTGCCGCTCCAATCCCCAGCCGCCTCGTGCGCGCGATACGTGCATGTTTCTTCCGACAAGCCTCCCGGCAAAAGACCGCATCAGCCCGACGGAACAGCGGAACCTTTTCCCCGCAATGCCGGCAGCGCCAGCCGTCCTGCCTAATCCGGCGGGACACCGCGCGCCATCTGGCGATGCGGTGCCGCTTGTTACCGTGCCACCATATCTCGGCAGTGCGCGTAAAGCTGCCGTCGTCGTGTTCCTCGATGTCGAGCCCGTTCGGGTCTATGAACCGAAATCGGACGATGACCCAGTGGCGACTTGCACCCCGCGACGGATGCCGTGCAGCCCCGGTTGTGCCGGGGCGCATGGCCCCTAATGCGTAAGGCGGGCCTTGGCGAGCACGGCGGCGAGCATCTTTTGGGTGCCGCTCTTGATCTCCTCCGGAGAAGAGG
>JBMOJG010000195.1:0-6225 GCA_049316925.1 Alsobacter sp.
GGGCGACACCTGTACGCGCGCCTGTGCGTTCTGCAACGTCAAGACCGGCCTGCCGCAGCCGCTCGATCCGGCCGAGCCGGACAGCGTCGGCAAAGCCGTGGCCACGCTCGGACTGGCGCATGTGGTGATCACCTCGGTCGACCGAGACGACCTCGCCGACGGCGGTGCCACACATTTCGCGCAGGTGATCGCCGCGATCCGGACGGCCAGTCCTGGAACCACCATCGAGGTGCTGACGCCCGACTTCCTGCGCAAGGACGGCGCGCTCGAGATCGTTGTCGCTGCCCGGCCGGACGTGTTCAACCACAACCTCGAGACCGTGCCGTCGCGCTACCTGACCGTGCGGCCGGGTGCGCGCTATTTCCACTCTATCCGCCTGCTGCAGCGGGCAAAGGAACTCGAACCGACCCTTTTCACCAAGTCGGGAATCATGGTCGGGCTCGGCGAGGAGCGCAACGAGGTGCTGCAGCTGATGGACGACCTGCGCTCCGCCGATGTCGATTTCCTCACCATCGGCCAGTATCTGCAGCCCACCCGCAAGCACCACCCCGTCGTCAGTTTTGTCACCCCCGACGCCTTCAGGGGCTACGAGACGATCGCCCTCACCAAGGGATTCCTGCTTGTGTCCGCGTCGCCGCTGACGCGCTCGTCGCACCATGCGGGTGAGGACTTCGCCCGGCTGAAGGCGGCGCGGCTGGCACGGGGCCGCTGAGCCGCGATGCCCACCTTCCGCACAACGCGCCGGGTCCGGCACGCGCCGGACCGCATGTTCGCGCTCGTCGCCGACGTCGAGCAGTATCCGCAGTTCCTGCCGCTGTGCGAAGGGCTGGTGATCCGCCGCCGCACGCCGGCCGAGGACGGCACCGAGGTCCTCGTGGCCGACATGACCGTCGGCTACAAGGCGATCGTCGAGACCTTCACCAGCCGGGTGACGCTCGATCCCGCCCGTCTGAAGATCCTCGTCGAGTATATCGACGGTCCGTTTCGGCAGCTCGAGAACCGCTGGTCCTTCCGCGACGACCCGGAGGGATGCCTCGTCGAATTCTTCATCGCCTACGAGTTCCGCAGCCGTACCCTTGGCCTGCTGATGGGGGCGATGTTCGAGAAGGCTTTTCGTCGTTTTGCCGAAGCCTTCGAGCGTCGGGCCGACCTGGTTTATGGCAGGCCGGGACTGCCGCGGCACGGCGAAGTTGGCTCCGGCGCGTGATGGCCCGGCATCGTTCAATCGCGCATTAAACCTTTTCTGGCAGGAGTCTGGATAAGCTCTCCTCTTGCCGATGTGCCATGACCGCTCTCGACGCTGACAAGCCCCGTTTCGCACCGGTTGCCACGCGCATGGCGCTTCCGGTCTACGCCGCAACCCTGTTTCTGTCAGCCGCGCTGCTCTTTGGCGTGCAGCCGATGTTCACCAAGATGGTCCTGCCCGTTCTGGGCGGCACGCCGGCCGTGTGGTCGGTCGCCATGGTGGTGTTCCAGGGCCTCCTGCTTGCGGGCTATTTCTATGCCCACCTGATGGTTCGCCACCTCGGCCTGCGGCGGGCTGCGATCATTCACCTGGCAGTGGCCGCCATCGCTTTTGCAACACTGCCGATCGCCATTGCGCCCGGCTGGGGCCGTCCGCCGGCGCAGGGCGAGGCGACCTGGCTGGTCGGCCTGTTTGTCGCTTCCGTGGGCCTGCCGTTCTTCGCGCTTGCCGGCAACGGGCCGCTCCTGCAGGCGTGGTTCGCACGGACCGGCAGTGAGCGGGCGGCTGATCCATACTTTCTCTATGGCGCCTCCAATGCCGGATCTTTCGTCGCGCTGCTGGCCTATCCGTTGGTCGTCGAGCCCCTGTTGCCCCTGGCCGCCCAGGGGCGGCTCTGGGGCACAGGCTTCGCGCTTTTGTCCGGGCTGGTCGCTGTTTGTGCGCTGATTGCGATCCGCGGCAACGTCACAATTGCGGACACGGCCCCCACCGCTGTGGGGCCGGCGCCCACGGCCCGACAGCGGCTGTCGTGGATCGCCATGGCGGCGGTTCCCTCGGGGCTGCTGGTCGCGGTGACCGCCCATGTGTCGACCGATGTCGCCGCCGTGCCGCTGCTCTGGGTCGTGCCGCTGGCGCTGTTCCTGCTGACCTTCGTGCTGGCCTTCCGGCCGGTAATGCCGATCCCCGGACCGCTGCTTGATCGGCTGCAGGCCTGGGGAACGGGGGCTGCGCTCACGGGGGTTGCCTTTCCGGCCCAGACGCTGAGCTTCGGGCTGACGGTCCATCTCGGCCTGTTTTTCGTCAACGCCTTGCTGGTTCACCGCGTGCTTTACGACCGCCGTCCGGCAAGCGGCCACCTCACCGAGTTCTACCTGTGCCTGTCGGCCGGCGGCGTCGTCGGTGGCCTGTTTGCCGGACTTCTGGCCCCGCAGATCTTCTCGACGGTGCTCGAATACCCAGTGCTGCTCGCCGCGGCTCTGCTGTGCCGTCCCGACCTGCTGCGCCTCGATGGCGCCTCCGCACGCCGGCAGGTGCTGGAGGCCATTGGCGTCGGCGCTCTGGCGGCGCTGCTGGCGGGTGCCGCCGCTGTCGTGGGCGTACTGCCAGCCAAGGCGTCACCCGGCCTCCTCGCCATGGTGGTGCTGATCACCGGCGCCATGCTGTCCTGGACGTCGCCGTTGCGACTGGTCCTGCTTGCTGTCGCGGCCTATCCGGTTGCCGCCTTGTGCAACCCCGCGATCGGCGAAAGCCATCGCAGCTTCTTTGGAGTCCACCGCCTGTCGGAGACGGCGGATGGCCGCTTCCGGCTGCTCCACCATGGCACGACGGTGCACGGCGCCGCGCGGATCCGCCAGGACGATGGCACGCCCTTCACCGGACGCCCCGAGCCGACGACCTATTATGCCGCCGGCGGCGCGATCGCCGATACGGTCGCGGTAGCGCGAAAGCTGGCGCCAACTCCGTCCGTGGCCATGGTCGGCCTCGGAGCCGGCAGCATGGCATGCCACGCCGCACCCGGCGAGCGCTGGCAGGCGTTCGAGATCGACCCGGAAGTCGTTCGCCTTGCCCGCACCCGCTTCCCGTTCCTGCCCGTCTGTGCCCCTGACATGCCGGTGACGGTCGGCGACGCCCGGCTGACGCTGGCCGATCTAACCGACCGGGTCGACCTGTTGCTGGTCGATGCCTTCTCGTCAGACGCCATTCCGTTGCACCTGCTGACCCGGGAGGCGCTTGGCCTCTACGCCGCGCGGCTGTCGCAGCAGGGCATCCTGGCGCTGCACATCTCCAACCGCCATGTCGATCTGGCGCCTGCTTTGGCGCGGCTGGCAGCCGATCAGGGCTTTACCGCCCTGCTGCGCTCCGACGCACCGCAGGAGGCCTACGAGACGCGGCTTGTAGTTCCGGCGGCGGTGGCGATCCTCACCCGCGACAAGGCAGCGGCGGCCGCTGCCCGTCAGCACGGCTGGAGCGATCTGGATCCCGACATGCGCCGCACGCCATGGTCGGACGACTACGCCAACATTATCGAGGCGATGCGCGACCGCTACAGGCGCTGAACGGACACGCTGTTCGCACAAACTTGCCGGAGACCGGTCAACCGGCGGCGGCTTCCAGCAGGTCGAGTGCATCGGCCAGCGCTGCCGCCCGCACCGCGCCGCGGCCGATTGCGCCATAGTGCCGCTCGAGATGCAGCGTCGCGCCACCGCGCCGGTGGGCAGCAAGATGCACCAGTCCGACCGGCTTGGCGGCACTGCCGCCGCCAGGTCCGGCCACCCCGGTGATTGCCACCGCAACGCCGGCGATCGAGCGTGCGACCGCGCCCTCCGCCATGGCGCGGGCCACCGGTTCGCTGACCGCTCCATGCCGTTCAATCAAGGCCGGATCCACGCCGAGGAGCTCGGACTTGGCGATGTTCGAATAGGTGACGAAGCCGCGGTCGACCACGTCTGAAGAGCCCGGCACAGCTGTCAACGCCGCCGCGACCAGGCCGCCGGTGCAGGATTCGGCGGTTGCCGCCATCAGGCCACGCCGGCGAAGATGCTCCAGCACGACGGCTGCCCGCGCTTCCGTCGCCGCGTCAATCATCGTCCATCCTCATCCGGCAGCCGCACCGAAGCCACAGCCTGTGCGGCAATCCCCTCGCCCCGGCCGGTGAACCCGAGACGCTCCGAGGTCGTCGCCTTCACGGCCACCCGGCCGGGCGGAATGTCGCAGATCGCGGCAATGCACGTGCGCATGGCGTCGCGGTGCGGCCCGATCTTCGGCGCCTCGCACACGATGGTGATGTCGCAATGGTCCAGCACGCCACCGCGCGCGCGCAGCCGCTCGACCGCAAAGGCCAGGAACCGGTCCGACGAGGCGCCCTTCCATTGCGGGTCCGACGGCGGGAAATGCGCCCCGATATCGCCATCCGACAGCGCCCCCAGCACTGCATCGGTCAGCGCATGCAGCACGACATCCGCGTCGGAGTGGCCGGCCAGCCCCCGGTCGAAGGCGATCGACACTCCGCCCAGCATCACCGCGTCGCCCGGCCCGAAGGCGTGCACGTCGAAGCCGAAGCCGGTGCGCCCGACCAGCCCGCCGCGTCCGGCAAAATCCTGCGGATGGGTGAGCTTCATGTTGGCGGGTTCTCCGGGAAACACATGCACCGCACGTCCAGCCCACTCGACGACGGCGGCGTCATCCGTCAGGTCTTCGCGGCCAGCCGCGGCAGCGGCCCGGTGGGCATCCAGCAGAGGCGCCAGGGCGAACGCCTGCGGTGTCTGCACGGCGCGCAGCGCGGCGCGTGGTGGTGTCGCCACCACCCGGCCGCTGTCGTCGACCTGCTTGACGGTATCAGTCACCGGCAGGCCAGGGATGGCCGCGCCGTAGGCATGGCCGGCCGCGATGGCCGCGTGCACCAGTTGCGGCGAGACGAAGGGCCGCGCCGCGTCATGCACCAGAACCAGAGCCGGTGGCGCAGCGGCGGCGGCCAGCGCCTCCAGGCCAGCGCGGACGGAGGCCTGCCGCGTGGCCCCGCCGTGCACCGGAGGGGCAAGGCGGGCCCGGATCGCAGGCACGAGTTCGGCGATGGCCGAAGCATACGGATCCGCGTCTTCCGGCCGGATGACGCAGAGGATCGTTTCGATTGCGCCATCGGCTGCGAGCGCCGAGATGCTGCGGGCGAGCACGCTGGCGCCGTCGAGCCTTGCATATTGTTTGGGCGTAGACAGGCCCGCACGGCTGCCACTGCCGGCGGCAACGATCAGGGCTGCGACGGGCTGGGAGGGGATCATGGTTCTTTCCTGTCGCGTGTTTCGCGCCTGTCGTCAAACGGTTGCGACGGATCGCCTCGCCAGAATCTGCGGCTTGTTGCAATGCAAAAAACGGCTAGAATGAAGGCAGTCCATGGAGCTGCTTGTTTATGGTGCAGCCGTCTAGGCCTGCGTTGCGGATCGGTCCGGTCGCCCTCGACGGGCGGGTTGTTCTGGCGCCGATGTCGGGGATCACTGATGCCGGGTTCCGCCGCGTTGCGCTGCGCCATGGGGCGTCATTGGCCGTATCCGAGATGGTGGCCTCCGACCAGTTCGTGCGCGGAGCGGCAGAAGCCGTCCTGCGTGCGGAAGGCAATGGTATCGCGGTGCACGCCGTGCAGCTCGCCGGCTGCGAGCCGGGCTGGATGGGGGAGGCGGCACGCCTTGCCGAAGGGTCCGGGGCCGCGCTGATCGACATCAATATGGGCTGCCCGGCCAAGCGGGTCACCGGCGGCTATGCCGGCTCGGCGCTGATGCGTGACCTCGACCATGCCATGACGCTGATCGACGCAACGGTCGCCGCCGTGACAATCCCCGTCACCGTGAAGATGCGTCTCGGCTGGGACGATTCCAGCCGAAACGCGCCAGAACTTGCCCGCCGTGCCGAGGCGGCAGGTGTCCGGCTCGTCACGGTGCACGGTCGCACCCGCTGCCAGTTTTACAAGGGCCGCGCCGACTGGGCGGCCATCCGCGACGTGGTCGACGCCGTGACAATCCCGGTCGTCGCCAATGGCGATTGCGAGACGCTGGAGGATGCCCGGGCCATGCTGGACGCGTCAGGCGCCGCCGCCATCATGGTCGGCCGCGCGGCGCTCGGCCGTCCCTGGCTGCCCGGCACCCTCGCGCGCGGCCTCGAGGCTGGACACGACGTGTCGCCGCCGTCGCTCGCCGAGCGTCTCGACGCGGTGCTGGAGCACTATGATGCACTCCTGTCCGCCTATGGCAGCCGCATCGGCGTCCGCCATG
>JBMOJG010000196.1:0-6213 GCA_049316925.1 Alsobacter sp.
GATCGTGCGGCGTGTCGACGCCGAGCGGTACGTCGTCGACCAGCGCGACGTCGATACGCATGCCGGCCTCCAGCGCGCGCAGCTGCTCCAGCCGCTCGCGGCGCTCCAGCGGCGACGGCGGCAGCGAGACAAAGCGCTGCAGTGCCTTGCGGCGGTACGCGTAGAGACCGATGTGGTGATAGAGCGGACCGTCACCCGTGGGGGCGGTGGCGCGGGTGAAGTAGAGCGCCCGCAGCAGCCGCGGCCCGATCGGTGTCGCCACCGGCTTGACGACGTTGGGGTCGGTGCGCTCCTCGTCGCGGGTGATCTCGGCCGCGATGGTGCCGATGTCGACCGCCGGATCGGCCAGCGGCAGCACGGCGGCCTGCACGGCGGCGGGATCGATCGTCGGCAGGTCGCCTTGCACGTTGACCACCACGTCGTGGCGGCCTTCGGGATCGAACGTCTCGACGGCCTCGAAAATGCGGTCGGAGCCGGACGGATGGTCGGCGCGCGTCATGACCGCGATGCCACCGGCGGCCTCGATGGCGGCGACGATGGCGCGCTCGTCGGTGGCGACCACGACCGGGCCGAGCCCGGCCTCGACCGCGCGGCGCCAGACATGGACGATCATCGGCTCGCCGAGAATGTCGGCCAGCGGCTTGCCGGGCAGCCGGACCGAGGCCATGCGGGCCGGGACGAGGATGACGGGATCGGACATGACGGGTTCCGGGCGATCAGCGGCAGAAAGTATCAGGCAGGACGGTGCTTATACGAGTTGCCAAAGGCGCGGCAAAGCGGGTAATCATCCGCCGCCCGGTGGCAGCGGCCGGGCCGCGGCCGCATGCGGCCGGCGTGGCCTGCCCTTGGCAGGTGGCCCGGCTTCGAAGCTCCCGGACGCGATCGGACGAGGTCCCCTCGCATCGGAGTGACGGAATGTTCGGGATGGATTCCTTCGAGTTCAACAAGATTGCGGGCGCGGTGCTCGGCACGCTGCTGTTCGCCATGGGTCTCGGCATCCTGGCGGAAGCCGTGTTCCACACGCCGCGGCCGGTGCCGGGCTATGCGCTGCCGGCCGGCGATGCCGCACCCGCTGCCGCGGCGTCAGCTCCCGCGGCGGCCGCCGAGCCGCTGCCGGTGCTCCTCGCCAAGGCTGACGCGAAGAAGGGCGAGGCCCTGACGAAGGCCTGCACGGCCTGCCACTCCTTCGAAAAGGGCGGCGCCAACAAGGTCGGCCCGAACCTGTGGGGCGTGGTCGGCCGCATCGAGGGTGGCCATCCGGGCTTCAACTATTCGGCAGCGTTCAAGGAGCGGGCCGGCAAGGGCGAAAAGTGGTCCTTCGAGGATCTGGACAAGTTCATCGCCAACCCGAAGGGCTATGTGGCCGGGACGGCGATGGGCTATGCGGGCCTGAAGGAAGCCGACCGCCGTGCCGACCTGATCGCCTATCTGAACACGATGGCAGACGCGCAGGCGCCCCTGCCGAAGCCCTGAGCGTCCGCACCAGATCCAGTTGTTCCAAGGCCGGGCCCTCAGCCCGGCCTTTTTCATGCACAGGCTCCGGTTCGCTTTACGCGGCCCCCCCTCGAAAGGGGCCAGCCGCTACTCGGCCGCAGCGCCGCGCGCCAGCGGGTTGGGCAGCGCCTCGGCCGCCGCGGGCGGCGTCTCAAACTCCATGGATTCAATGCGGTCGCCGCGCTTCAGCACCTTGTCGGCCGAGGTGACGATCTGGACAATGTCGTCATTGGCCTGGCGAAAATGGCTATCCAGCTTGCCGACCCGCTCGCGCAGGCGACGTACATCGGCGATCAGGTGCGTGACCTCGGTCTGGATGACGTGGGCCTGCTCGCGCATCCGGGCATCGCGGACGATGGCCTGCATCACCTGGATGGCCAGCGTCAGCAGCGCCGGCGACACGACCAGAACGCGCAACCGGTGCGCCTTCTGGACGACGTCCTCGAAATGCTCCTGCAGGTCGGCAAACAGCGATTCGGCGGGGACGAACAGGATCGCCACGTCCTGGGTCTCGCCCGGCACCAGATATTTGTCGGCCACATCCCTGATGTGGGTGAGCACGTCGGTGCGCACACGCTGCATGGCGATGCGGCGCTGATCCTCGCCCTGGGCCTCGCGGAAGGCGGTGAAGCCCTCCAGCGGGAACTTGGCGTCGACGACCAGTGGCCTGTCGTCGCCCGGCAGGCGGATGATGCAGTCGGGCCGGCGCCCGGACGCCAGCGTCGCCTGGAACGCATAGGCGTTGGGCGGCAGCGCATCACGGACGATCGCCTCCATGCGGCCCTGGCCGAATGCTCCGCGGCTCTGCTTGTTCGACAGCACGTCGCGCAGCGTCAGCACCTCGCCGGTGAGGTCGGCCAGCCGCTGCTGGGCGGCATCGATCACCGCCAGGCGCTCGTTGAGCTTGGACAGGTTGTCGGTGGTCTGCCGCGTGCTCGACTGCAGGCCGTCGCCAACCCGGTTCTGCAGGCTGTCGAGCCGCTCGGCGATCAGCCGCACCAGATCGGCCTGGCGGTTGCCGAAGACCTCGCCGATGGTCTGCACCCGGCCGGTCATCTCCGCCTGCACCTGCGACAGCGCGGCCAGCTTGTCGTCCAGCTCGTGCTGGCGCTCGGCCGCCGCCACGGCCTCCATGGCGCGGCGGCGCGAGGCGCGCCACTGGCCGAACGCCGTCAGCAGGATCGCGGCGAACGCGGCGGCGACCAGGCCAAGCACGGCCTGCGACCAGGTGATGGCCGTGTCGCCGACAATGAGGATGACGGTGTCCATCCCGCAATCCTAGCGCGATTCGCGAACGCTCCGGAACGAAAACGGAACGTTGATCCCCTCAAGCCATGGTCGGTTGTTCGCCCTCGAGGGCCCAGGCGCGCATCAGCGCATGGGCGATGGCAATCGGCGGCGGGCATCCGAGACCGTCCGGATGGGTGCCGTTCAGCATGCCGACGACCTCGTCGCGGCTGAACCAGCGCGCATCCTCCAGCTCGTTGTGGTCGACCTCGAGCGCGTCGGCGGTCGCCTCGGCGAGGCAGCCGATCATCAGCGACGCCGGGAACGGCCAGGGCTGGCTCGACAGATAGCGCACGGCGCCAACCGCGACGCCTGCTTCCTCGAACAGCTCGCGCCGGACCGCATCCTCCAGCGTCTCGCCGGGCTCGAGGAAGCCGGCGAGGCAGGAATACATGCCCTTGACGAAGCGCGCCTGACGGCCGAGGACGCAACGGTCGCCGCGTACCGCCAGCATGATCACCACCGGATCGGTGCGGGGGAAATGCTGGGCGCTGCAGGCGGCACATTCGCGGCGCCAGCCGGCGGCGCCGGCCGTCGTGGCCGATCCGCAATTGGCGCAGAAGCGATGGCGCTGGTGCCAGTGCATCAGGCTCTTGGCCTGGGCCATCGGGCCGAGCGCGCGGGGCGGCAGCAGTCCCTGCACGGCGATCGACCGCAGGTCGATGGCGACGAGATCGTCGCGGCCCTGATCATTCTCCGGCGCCGGCGCATCGAGCTGCACGGCAAACACCGGCACGGCCCCGTCGAGCCCCAGAAAGGCCGTCTCCCGGGCGCTGCCCATGTCGGCGGCTTCGGCCGGAGCAAACTGGGCGTCGAAGCCATCGCCCGAACGCCGCAGCACCGGGATGTCGCCGCGCAGCACCAGCACGCGCGCTGCCGGGTCCGCGGCGAGCTGGTCCATGTAGGCCTTGTCGTCGCGGTGCTCGGCGCGCCGGTCGAGTGGATTGACGGCGTAACCGAGGCCAGCAGAGCGCTCGGGGCGGGGGGAAACGGTCATGATGGCTCTCCGGCACAAGGCGGCAACAGGCTAGTCGCGCGACCGAGTCGAGGGAACCCCCCGACCCGTCGCAGGCGCGGGGGGCGACTTGCATTCGCCCCTTCCCTGACCGATATAAAGGTCGGGAGGTTGGCGGTGGACGTTCCACTCGCCAACCGGGTCAGGTCCGGAAGGAAGCAGCCCTAACGAGATCGGGCGGGTCTCTGTCCAGCCTCCCACCTTTCGCGCCTCCGGTCGCACCGGCGATCCTGCGTTCGGGCCCGATGAGCGACAACACCGACCACGCCTCCTTCCTCGACGACGGGCCCGGGCTTCCCGGGCTTCTTCCTGCTGTGCCGGCCGGGGCGGCCTATCGGGTGCTGGCGCGCAAGTACCGACCCCAGCGGTTTGACGACCTGATCGGCCAGGACGGTATGGTGCGCACCCTGCGCAATGCCTTCACGTCCGGGCGCATCCCGCAGGCCTGGATGCTGACCGGCGTCCGCGGGGTCGGCAAGACGACGACGGCGCGCATCCTCGCGCGCGGGCTGAACTATCTGCGTGCCGACGGGGCGGGCGGCCCCACCGTCGACCTGCCGGACGAGGGCGTGCACTGCCGCGCCATCATGGAGTCCCGGCATGTCGACGTGCTGGAGATGGACGCGGCCTCACATACCGGCGTCGACGACGTCCGCCAGATCACCGACGGCATCCGCTACTCCCCGGCGTCGGCGCGCTACAAGGTCTACATCATCGACGAGGTCCACATGCTGTCGGAGAAGGCGTTCAACGCCTTCCTGAAGACGCTGGAGGAGCCGCCGCCGCACGCGAAATTCGTGTTCGCCACCACTGAGATCCGCAAGGTCCCGGTGACGATCCTGTCACGGTGCCAGCGCTTCGACCTGCGCCGGGTCGATGCAGGCCTGCTGTCGTCGCATCTCGCCGGGATCTGCGCGCGCGAGGGTGTGCGCATCGACGCCGAGGCGCTGGCGATGATCGCCCGGGCCGCCGAGGGCTCGGTGCGCGACGCGCTGTCGCTGCTCGACCAGGCCATCGCACATGGCGCCGGCATGATCGAGGCCGAGACCGTGCGGTCGATGCTGGGGCTCGCCGATCGCGGCCGCATCATCGACCTGTTCGACGCGGTGATGCGCGGCGACGTGGCCAGCGCCCTCACCGAATTGCGCGACCAGTATGACAGCGGCGCCGACCCGGCCGTCGTGCTCGCGGACCTCGCCGAATTCGTGCATTTCGTCACACGGCTGAAGATCGTCCCGCAGGCGGCGCAGGAATCCACCGTCACCGAGGTGGAACGGGTGCGCGGCGCGGCGGCGACGGCACTGCCGATGCGGGTGCTGTCGCGCGCCTGGCAGATGCTGCTGAAGGGTGTCGGCGAAGTGCAGAGCGCACCCCGGCCGGTGATGGCGGCCGAAATGGTGCTGATCCGGCTCGCCTTCGCGGCCGACCTGCCGACTCCCGACGAGGCGCTGCGATCGCTGTCCGGCGGCGCATCCGCGGGCGGCGCATCTGGAGGCGGTGGTGGCGCGGCCCCGCCGCGCAGCGGCGGTGACACGCGGGGAAGCACTGGCGGCCTCAGCGTTGCCGCCCGGGCGGAACCGCGGGCCCACGCTGCACTCGCGGCCCCGGCACCCGCTGCGGCCCAGCCCGCAGCGATGCGGCTGGCGCGGTTCGAGGACATGGTGGCGCTGGCGGCCGAGAAACGCGACATCGCCATGAAGCTGGCGCTGGAGCGCGATGTTCGGCTGGTTCGGTTCGAGGACGGACGGCTGGAGTTCGCGCCGCAGTCCGGCGCCTCGCCGCAGCTGGCCGCCGAGCTGACAAAGCGCTTCACCGAATGGACCGGGCGGCGCTGGTTCGTCGCCGTCGTCTCCGAGGACGGCCAGCCGACGCTGAAGGACAAGGCCGATGCCGATGCGGCCGAGCGGATGACCGGCGTGCGCGGCGACCCGCTGGTGCGCACCGTGCTGGAGCGGTTTCCCGGCGCGCAGATCGTCGACGTGCGCGACAGCGCGCCGCCGGCGGCCGCGACCGATGACAACCCGGACCTGCCGCCGCCCGACATGGACGGCTTCGACGACGAATTCTGACCCCGAGCGGAGGACGCCATGAAGGACATCATGGGGATGATGAAGAAGGTCCAGGAGATGCAGTCCAAGATGGCTGCGCTTCAGGACGAGCTCGGCCAGATCGAGGTCACCGGCGCGTCGGGCGGCGGCATGGTCACCGTCACCATGTCGGCCAAGGGCGCCGTCAAGGCGCTGGCGATCGACCCCAGCCTGATGGTCCCGGACGAGAAGGACATCCTCGAGGATCTCGTCGTCGCCGCCATGAACGATGCCCGCGGCAAGGCCGAGCGGACCATGCAGGACCGCATGGGCGCCCTGACGGCCGGCCTGCCGATCCCGCCCGGCCTGAAGCTGTTCTGAGCCCGCCGC
>JBMOJG010000197.1:0-6201 GCA_049316925.1 Alsobacter sp.
CTGTCGAACGCCAGGCGGTAGACCTCGATCGACAGCACCGTCGTGGCGCGGACCGGCCCGCCGCCTGTCAGTGCGAAAATCTTGTCGAACTGCTGCAGGTTGCCAATCACAGCCAGTACGATCACGACGAGAAGTACGGGCTGCAGATGCGGCAGGATATGGTCGACCAGCACGCGCCAGTCGCCGGCGCCGTCAACGCGCGCGGCGTCAATCTGCTCGCGGTCGATGCCCTGCAGACCGGCGAGGAAGAAGGTCGTCGTCACCGGGATCGAAATCCAGATCTTGGTAATGACGATTGCCGTCATGGCGCCCGATGCCGTGGAAAGCCAAGCAACGGGATAGTCGATCAACCCGAGCTCCAGCAGCGCTCCGTTCAGTACGCCGAAGCGACTGTTGAAGATCCAGGCCCAAACGAAGGCTGAAACCGTGCTCGGCAACACCCAGGGGATCAGCGTTGCCGTGCGTAACGCGGCCCGACCCCGGAACGTCTGGTTCAGGATCAGCGCCCATCCAAGCGCAATCAGGACAGTGAACGCGGTCGCCAAGCTGACGAAGACGAAGGTCGTCCAGAAAGACCCGAGGATCTGCGGGCTCTGCCAGACCGCACGGAAGTTGGCGAGGCCGACGAAGACGGGCTCTGGTGTCCGCAGGTCGTAGCGGGTGAAGGCGAGCCCCAGGGCTGTCACAAAGGGCGCGAGGATGACCAGCGCGAAGGCAACCAGCGCCGGCGCCATGAAAAGCCACCCCACCCGCCGCTGCACGGCCTTCACGCCGCCGCGCACGGCCAGCGGTGAGGCTGGCGGCGCGGCAGCAGGAAGCGTGGCGAGGGTGGAATGCATTAGCGCGTCAGCCGCGTTTTGCCATCGAGGCCTCGAGGCGCGGCTTCAAGGCCTGCATCGCTGCCTGCACGCTCTTCTGGCCCAGCAGTACGGCCTGCGTCTCCTCGCTGACGATGACGCCCAGTTCCGGCCCGTTCGACCAGACGCCGAGCTCGTGCAGACGCACCTGGCCCGTCGCCTTGCCCCATTCGACGAAATAGGAGTCGTTGGCAATGGCTGGCGCAGCCCTCGCCGCTCGGGTCGTCGGCAGTGCCGAAAGCGCCGGCGGAAAGGCGGTCTGCACCTTTTCGGAGATCAGGTGCCGGGCCCAGCGCGCCGATGCCTGGTCCTTCGCAGCGTCGCCGCTCCGGAAGAAGAGGACGAGATTGCCCCAGGCCATCGCAATCGGGGTAATGCCGGGCTTCGCGGGGATGGTCATCGGCGCAAGCACCTTGTCGAAGGCGTCGCCACGTCCGGAGAACGTGCGGGCGAAGGTGCGGGCTTGGGGAGCGTCGATGTAGAAGGCCGTTGCGCCCTGGCCAAAGAGCCGGCGCGAGTCCGGCCGGTCGATTTCGGGAGCGACCAGGCGATCCTTCATCAGCCTGGCCATGAACTCGAATGCCTCCGTGGTGGCAGCGCTGTCGCTGACCACCTTGCCGGCGTCGTCGATCAGGCGGCCGCCATGCGCCCAGACCCAGATCAGCACGTCGAGCGGGATCGAATTCGGGTTCTTCGTGGCCATCGCCATCGGCACCGAGTTTGGCACCTTGTCGCGCACCGCGACGAGCGCCGCCTGCAGCTCGGCGATCGTTGTCGGCAGCTTCTCCACCCCTGCCTTCGCGAGCACCTCGCGATTGGCCACCATGCCAATGCTGCCCGTGGCCAGCGGAAGAGCGAGCTGCTTCTGGCCGATGCGGCCGACGGCCAGCACATTGGCCTCTATCGCGCTTTCGAGCTCCGCCTTGCCAATGGTCTCGTTGAGGTCGATCAGCTCCGGCATTTCGGCAAAGGAGGGCAGCCAGCGCTCGGAGATCTGGGCGCTGTTCGGCAAGCTCTTCGAGCGCTGACGCAGGAGGAGGTTCTTCTGCACGTCGCCCCAGGCAGAGCCGATGACCTGCATCGATGTCCCGCTCTCGCCGGCGAAATCGTCGGCTAGCTTCTGCACAAGCGCCTTGTTGGCCTCCTCCGCGAACGAGAAGCTCATGAACGAGAGGCCGGCGCCTTGCGCCCGCGAGAGTGTGGGGATGCCCGCGGCGGTTGCTGCCGCGAGGCCCAGCTGTCCTAAGCGTCTGCGAGTCAGTGTCATAGCGTCCTCCCTTGGTTGTTGTCGGTTCTGCCTGGTTTTGCTTCAGCTCACACCACACCACCGTCCACGATGAAGGTCTGGCCGGCACAGCGGCGTGACTCGTCTGATGCCAGCCAGAGCGCCAGCCGGGCGACATCGCCGGGGTCGAGCGGCTCCTTGATGCACTGCCGCTCCAGGTAGCGGGCGAGCTTGGCGGGATCGTCAGCGGCGGCGCGTGCGGTCTGCTTCTCTGTCCAGATCATGCCGGGCGCGATGCAGTTGACGCGGATCCCGAGCGGGCCGAGTTCGCGCGCCAGCGATTTCGTCAGCCCGCCGATTGCAGATTTGGCCGTCGTATAGGCGATCAGTCCGGCCGCACCGAACATCCACGAAATCGAGCCGAGGTTGATGATGGCGCCGCCGCCGGCGTCGCGCATTCCTGGTGCGACGGCCTGCGCCGCGAAGAACTGGTGGCGCGCGTTGACGGCGAAGCGCTCGTCCCACAATTCGGGCGTGACTGAGTCCCAGGTGTGGCGTGCGTCGTCGCCCGCGTTGTTGACGAGGACGCGGAAGATGCCGATCTCATCAGCCAGAGAGGTGATGGCAGCCTTTGCCGCAGCAATGTCCCGCAGGTCTACGATGCGGTAGCCAGGCGTGTGCCGGGCGTCAGCTCGAGCCGCCGAACGGCGTGCGGACTCCTCGGAGATCTCAAGGAAGCCGACACGTGCTCCCTGTCCGGCAAAAGCCGCGACAATTGCTGCGCCTATGCCTGAACCGCCGCCGGTGACGAGTACCGGCAGGTCCACAAGGTCTGGATAGCTCGCGCTCAACCCACGCTCCTCAGGGGACTGGTCTCTGACAGACGGCGCCCGTCCTCGTCGAAGCGATGCAGATGCTCGGCCGCGAAGCCGAGGCTGACTTTGGCGCCCGTCCGAAGCTCCTCCTGTCCATCGATACGGGCAATCATCCTCTCCGCCGCGCCGGCGACAGAGATGTGGGCGAAGAGGTCGGAGCCCAGATGCTCGACCAGCGCGATCTCGCCCTGCAATCGTCCAGCGCCTGGCGGCGTCAGCCGGACATGCTCTGGCCTAACACCCACAAAGGCCGCGTGTTCACCCAGTGACGAGCCGGGCAGCATGTTCATGCGCGGGCTGCCGATGAACCGCGCGACGAACACGTTGGCCGGTCGGCGGTAGAGCTCCAGCGGGCTGCCCGCCTGGGAGATACGTCCGCCATCCATCACTACGATCGTGTCGGCGAGCGTCATCGCCTCGGTCTGGTCGTGGGTGACGTAGATCATCGTCGCGCCAAGCCGCTGCTTCAACGCAGCGATCTCGGTCCGCATGTCGACACGCAGGGCCGCGTCCAGGTTGGACAGCGGCTCGTCGAACAGGAAGATCCGTGGTTCCCGTACGATGGCGCGGCCAATGGCGACACGCTGGCGCTGCCCCCCAGACAGTTGCCGCGGCTTTCGGTCGAGCAGCTCATCGAGCCGCAACACGGCCGCCGCATCTTTCACCCGCCTGTCGATCTCGTCGCGCGCCGTGCCGGCGAGCCGCAGCGCATAACCCATGTTGCCGGCAACGCTCATGTGCGGGTAAAGCGCGTAGCTCTGAAACACCATGGCAATGCCGCGTTTTGCCGGCGGCACGTCGTTGACGGTCTCGCCGTCGATGGCAATCGTTCCCGTGGTCGCGTCGTCCAAGCCGCAGATCAACCGCAGCAGCGTCGATTTTCCGCAGCCCGACGGGCCGACAAAGACAACGAATTCACCATCCTTTACGGCAAGGTCGATCCCATGCAGGACGATCGTCTCGCCGAAAGACTTGCGGATGCCGGTGAGGGTGACACTGGCCATGCGCCCTCAGCCCGCAAAAGCTGTTTCGGGCAGGCCATGCACGCCGGGCTGAACCGCAAAGACGCTGCCCGAAAGTGGCGCCTCTGCAAGTTGCTGGGCGGAAAGCCTGATCCTGGCGCTGGTCACGTAAAGCGTTGCGAAGTCGGGGCCGCCGAAACAGCAGCTCGTGGGACGTGGCACCGGCAGGTTGATGACGCGGTCGACCTTGCCATCCGGGTCGTATCGGGTGACGCACCAGCCGTCCCAATGCGCCGACCACACGAAGCCTTCGGCGTCGACCGTCAGGCCGTCAGGAATTCCGACGCCCTCCGGAATGTCCACGAAGGTCCGCCGCCCGGCCATCGCACCCGTCTCGACATCGTAGTCGTAGGTGTAGATGCGGCGCGCACCCGAATCGGTGAAATAAAAGCTTCTGTCGTCAGGGCTCCATCCAAGTCCGTTCGAGATATGGAACCCTGAATCGATCAGCGTCGACCGTCCGTCCTTATCGAGACGGTACAGGCTGCCGTGGCCGGGTGTCGTGTCGATGGCGAGCGTGCCGGCGAAAAAGCGCCCGCGTCGATCGCATTTCCCGTCATTGAAGCGGTTTCCGGGCTTGTCGGCCTCCGGCGCCGCGATGACCGTGAGCCGGCCCGTGCCTGGGTCAAAGGTCTTGAGCCCGGTCTGCGCGGCGACGAGGAACCCGCCGCTTCTGCGCGGCACGACAGCGCTGACCAGCTCTGGCATCTGATGGGCGTGAAACGAGCCCTCCGCCGGATCGGCGATGATGACCGCCGGCGCAAGGATATCGACAAAGGCGAGCCTGCGCTCCGGCGCCAGCCAGGTCGGACCCTCGCCCAGGAAGGCCGTGCTTGGTACAACCGAGATGACATCCGCGCGGTCCGGCCCCAGAGGCCGAGGATTGATGCTGATTGACATTGCCACCTGTCCGGCATTGCCCGAGATGCGCCGTGCCGCCTCCATCACGTCACGGCCGAGCGCGTGCAGTCCTTCGACGGGCAACCGGTAGGCCGGGCCGATGATGGCGATGGCCCCAATGGCCCGCGCCCGGTGATCGAGGATCGGCGCGGCGACAGAGCTGATGCCGTCGTTCTGTTCCTCGACGGAAACGGCGTAACCGCGGGCTTTGGTTAGGTCGAGATGCCGATCGAGCTCGGCCCGGTCCACGATCGAGTGAGGCGTGAACCGCTCCAGTTCCAGCCTGGACAGATGCTGGCGACGTGCCTGCGGTTCAAGGTGCGAGAGGATTGCCTTGCCGGCCCCGCTGGCATGGAGCGACGCGCGGGCGCCCACGCCGTTGCTCAGGCGCACCTGCTGGGTGGCCTCCCGTTGATCGACATAGAGGACACCGTCGCCCTCAAGGATGGCCAGACGTACGGTCTCGCCGGTCAGGCCGCAGAGGCGAGCGAGTTCTGGCTCGGCCGCGCCGCGCAGATCAAACTGGTCCCACACCCTGTGGGCCATCTCGAAGAGCCGGAAGCCGAGGTGGTAGGTCTGCGTCCGTTCGTCGACGCGCAGGAGACCTGCCTCGACCAGCGTGGCGAGCATGCGATGGGCTGTCGCCTTGGTGAGCCCAGAGGCGTCGGCGATGTCGCTGAAGCGCATGGGGCGCGCGGCGCCGGCTACGACGTCGAGAAGGGACAGGCCGCGCCGAAGCGCCTGAGCTCCCTGCACCTCGCGTCCAGCTCCGTCGATCGACTCTGCTGCGATCCCCACGGCTACCTCCCGGCTATTTTCATATTGTGGAATACTGTTCCATGTCAAATCTGTTGGCGCATGTTTGTCTTGGCGGCTTCCATAGGGAAGCGCTGACAGCGGCCAGCGATGCGGAAAGGGTTTAGATCGGCGTGGGATAAGGGTCTGACTCATACGTGGAACGGCCCAACAGGCAAGGGTGTGGGGAGCTCATTTTCCTGCGGGGGTTAGGGTCGGGTTGGGCTTTCTGTGACTGTTTTCGTTAGTCTGACAGCTCCCTTTTGCGCGACCCTTCCGGGGAGCGTCTTCTAAGTCTGGCATGGGACTATTTGCGGCGCCGGCCACCCGGCCGATACAGTAGGATTGAAAATCGGTGACGACCAAGCTTGTCTGCGCGGACTGGATTGTCGAGGCATTTAGCTCGAGCGGCGAACCAATAATTCATCGAGAGGCGGCCCTTCTCCTGGTGGATGGCTCTGTGGCCCAAATCGGCCCTGCCGAGCGCATGAATGAGGCTTTTCCACACGCGGAGAGGCTCGGTGGGG
>JBMOJG010000198.1:0-6195 GCA_049316925.1 Alsobacter sp.
TTGATCGCGAGGACGTTGGGGTCGCGCGCGGCCTGGTTGAGGAACTGCACCACCACGTCAAATGACTCATACGGGTGATGGACGACGATGTCCTTCTGCCGGATGGCGGCGTAGCAGTCCCCCGCATGATCGCGGATGCGCTCGGGAAAGCGCGGATTGTAGGGCGGGAATTTCAGGTCCGGCCGGTCGAGGCCGACAAGCTGCGACAAATCGTTGAGCGCCAGCATGCCCTCGACGACGAACAGCTCGTCGCCGCCCACGCCAAACTCGTCAGCCACGAAGCTGCGCAGCGTCTCTGGCAGGCTGGCCTGGACCTCGAGGCGGATCACGGAGCCACGACGCCGCTGCTTCAGGGCCGTCTCGAACAGCCGGACGAGGTCCTCGGCCTCTTCCTCGATTTCCAGATCGCTGTCGCGAATGACACGGAACCCGCCAAAGCCGCGCACGATGTAGCCCGGGAACAGCCGGTTGATGAACAGCGCGATGGCCTGCTCGAGCGCGATGAACCGCGCGGCGCCGGTCTCGGCGAGGTCGGGCAGGCGGATGAAGCGCTCGATCTTGTTCGGCATCCGGATGAGCGCGCTCAAGGCCCGGCCATCTGTCGGGCGAAACAGCTCGAGCGCGAGCGAGAACCCGAGGTTCGGGATGAACGGGAACGGATGCGCCGGGTCGACGGCCAGCGGCGTCAGCACGGGGAAGATGTGGTGCAGGAAATACTCGTCGAGCCACGCGACCTCGCCGCGGGTCAGATCTGCGCCCTCGGCCAGGACAATGCCGTTCTCCAGCAGCTGATCGCGAAGGCTGCGCCAGCGCTGCTGCTGGTCGCTGGCCAGCTGCGCGACGGCCTCGGAGATCCGCGCCAGTTGCTCGATCGGCGACAGGCCGTCCTGCGACGGCTGGTCGATGCCCGACTTCACCTGGCCGCGAAGGCCTGCGACGCGCACCATGAAGAACTCGTCCAGATTGGCCGCCGAGATCGACAGGAAGCGCAGCTGCTCGAGCAACGGATGGCTGGCGTTGGACGCCTCCTCCATCACCCGTCGGTTGAAATGCAGCCAGGACAACTCCCGATTGATGAACCGCTCGGGAGAACGGTCGAGCGGCAGCGGACCTTGTCCGGGTCCGGCCGGCTGCGACGCCGCACGGGCGGCCTCGGCATCCTTCAAGGTCATCGCGCTCTCCCCGGGCCGGCGGGCCCTTCTGGCAGTGGTTTACGACAATCGGGCGACACCGCGCAGCACCCTAAGGCACCTCTCCGGCCCGCAGCACCTCGGACACCAGCGCCCGGGTGATCCGGCGTCGGCGCGCGAGGCCTTCCCGGTCCAGCACGGCGATGAAATCGCGCGCCGCCGCGACGGACCGGTCGATATGCAGCGCAATGTAGTCCACCACACTGGTATCGACGACCATCTGCCGCTCGACGAACAGCTTGACCAGCACCGCGCGGACCAGCGCGTCATCCGGCGGTTCGAGACGGGCCACCGGTGCGAGACGCAGGCGCGACAGCAGGTCGGCCGTTGCCAGCCCCCACGAATCAGGCCCTGACCCGGCCGTGAGCACCACGCTGGTGCGGCGTTCCCGCGCAGCATTGAGAAGATGGAACAGCGCCGCCTCGTCCACCTCCCGGTCGCAGTCCTCGACCACCAGCGCGCCTGCGGAGACCAGATGCGGCACATCGACAACCCGCAGCATGCCGGCAGGGATGGTCCAGGCATGGCTGCGGACCGCGAAGATCGCCGCAAGATGCGACTTGCCCGCCCCAGGCGGCCCGACGACCAGTAGCACCGGGTCGTTCCAGTCCGGCCAGCGCTCGACAGCCGAGAAGGCGGCCTCGTTGGAGGGGCTCACCAGGAAATCCTCGACGCCCATCCGGGCGGCAACCGGCAGGTCCAGCGCCAGCTGGCGCGGCGGATCGGGCCGTTCAGGCATCGCTTTCCGGTCCCGGCGCCGGCAGGACCGCACCGGCGGTGTAGAGCGGGCTGGCGAGATAGCGCCGCAGGCCGAAGCGGGCGAGGACGCCCACCGTCGCCGCAAGCGGCACCGCCAGCAGCAGACCGACAAAGCCGAACAGGCTGCCGAAGGCAAACAGCGCGAACATCAGCCAGACCGGGTGCAGGCCGACGGCCTCACCCACCAGCTTGGGGGAGAGGATGTTGCCCTCGATGAACTGGCCGGAGAAGAAAATGCCCAGCACCACGGCGATCATCGTCCAGTCCGGCCAGAACTGCACCACGGCCACGCCGGCCGACAGGACGAGACCGGTCAGCGACCCGACGTATGGAATGAACGACAGGAACCCGGCGATCAGGCCGATGAGGAAGCCGAAATTCAGCCCGACCAGGCTGAGCCCGATGGCGTACCAGGCACCGAGCAGCAGGCAGACCAGCGCCTGGCCGCGGATGAAGCCCGAGATCGCCGCATTGATCTCGCCAGCCAGCATCCGCACCGTGTCGCGGTGCCGCGGCGGCACCCAGCTGTCGATGGCCTCGATCATCGGATCCCAGTCGACCAGCAGGTAGAACGCCACCACGGGCGTCACCACGAGGAGCGACAGGATCCCGACCAGCGTCTGGCTGCCCGACCAGACCGATTTCACGATCTCGGTGACCCAGGCCGAGCCCTTGGAGAGCACGTCGCCGATCGACCCCTGCAGGGCCGACAGGTCCATCGGCACGTTGAAGCGCTCGAGCAATGGCCGGCCACGCTCGACCAGCAGCACCTGCAGCTTCTGTGCATAGCCCGGAGCCTTCGACAGGAAATCCGCGAGGCTGGTTGCCAGTACCGGCAGGATGACCAGCAGTGCAAGCACGAACAGCAGGACGAAGATCGCCAGGATCAGCACTGTGGCCCACAGCCGGCTGAGACCCAGCCGCTGCAGGCGGTCTGCCGCCGGATCGAGGAAATATGCCACCGCGAGGCCGGCCACGAAGGGCAGAAGCACGCCACTGAACACGTACACACCAATCCCGGCGGCCACAAGCGCGGCAAGCCAGAACGATACCTGCCGTTCGACGGTCATCGGGTCCGGTCCAGTGTCGGCCTCAGTCGGCCATGTGTCGCAGCCACTGCGCGAGATAGGCGGCTGCGGAGGTGACCGTCAAGCCGGCAACCACCAGCATGGCGCCGTCGACGATCTGGCTCTCGTCGAAGCCGAACGCCAGCGACGCAAGGATCAGCGCCGCAAAGCCGATCTGCGCCGTCGTGTTGGCCTTTGACAGGCGCGACGGGTTGATGGCCACCGGATTGCCCAGCACCCACGACAGCACCACCGCGCCGACGATCATCACGTCGCGCGAGACGATGACGATGGCGAGCCAGCCCGGCACCGCTCCGACGATCGCCAGTGTCACGTAGATCGACACCAGCAGGGCCTTGTCGGCGATCGGATCCAGATAGGCGCCGAGCTCGGAGCCCATGTCGAAACGCCGCGCGATGAACCCGTCCACCGCATCGGACACGCCCGCAACCACGAAGGCGTAGAAGGCGAAGTCCCACTGGCTGCGCCCGATCATCGCCACGACAAAGGGCACGAGGATGAGCCGTCCGACCGTGATCAGGTTTGGAATGTTCATGCGGCGCGCGCCCTCTGCATCGAATGTAGGGGAGATGACGCCCCTCCGCGAGGGAATTGGCCAGCCCTTGCATTTTCCACGGCCATCCGGGGTGCCGCTTGCCAAACCCGATGTGCGGGGCTACGGGCACCATCTGGACAGGCGGGAGCGCAATCGGCATGGGCACGGGCGACGGCGAGCGCACAAACGGCCTCACCTATGCGCAGGCGGGCGTCGACATCGACGCCGGCAATGCCATGGTGGAGGCGATCAAGCCGCTGGTCAGGGCCACGGCCCGCCCCGGCGCCGATGCCGAGATCGGCGGCTTTGGCGGACTGTTCGACCTGAAGGCCGCCGGCTTCCGCGACCCCGTGCTGGTGGCCGCCAATGACGGTGTCGGCACCAAGGTCAAGATCGCGATCGAGACCGGACGGCACACCACCATCGGCATCGATCTGGTGGCCATGAGCGTCAACGACCTCGTCGTTCAGGGCGCAGAGCCACTGTTCTTTCTTGATTATTTCGCTACAGGAAAGCTCGCCCCGCACATCGGCGCCGAGGTCGTGGCCGGCATCGCCTCAGGCTGCCGCGAAGCCGGATGCGCGCTGATCGGCGGCGAGACGGCCGAGATGCCGGGGCTCTACGCCGGCGGCGACTATGACCTCGCCGGCTTCGCCGTCGGTGCGGCGGAACGCGGTACGCTGCTGCCGCGCCCGGGCATTGCCGAAGGCGACGTGCTGCTCGGCCTGCCATCGTCGGGCGTGCACTCCAACGGCTTCTCCCTGGTGCGGCGCATTGTCGAGGCCAGCGGCATTGCGCTCGACGCCCCCGCGCCGTTCGACCCCGCCCGCTGCCTCGGCGAGGCTCTGCTCGAGCCGACCCGGATCTATGTGAAGCCGATCCTCGCCGTGCTGAAGGCAACCGACGGCGTCAAGGCCTTCGCCCACATCACCGGAGGCGGCTTCCCCGACAACATTCCCCGCGTGCTGCCGGACGGCCTGGGCGTCCGGCTCGATCTCGCTTCTGTTCCGGTCCTTCCCGTGTTCCGCTGGCTGGCCGCGGCGGGCGGCGTGGCGGAGAGCGAGATGCTGCGCACTTTCAACTGCGGCATCGGCATGGTGGCTGTCGTGGCCGCGGACGCCGTGGCAGCCGTATGCGCTGCGTTCGTGGCAACCGGGGAGACGGCGCACGTGATCGGCATCGTGACGCCGCGCGACGCCGGCGCGGCGGTGACCACCACCGGCCGCCTGGACCTCTGACATGGCGCGTATGCGCACCGCGGTGCTCGTGTCGGGACGCGGGTCCAACATGGCAGCGCTGCTCGACGCCGCCGCAGACCCGTCCTTCCCAGCCGAGATCGTGCTGGTGCTGTCGAACCGGCCCGACGCCGGCGGCCTGGCCCGGGCCGCGGCGGCCGGAGTGCCGACCGCGGTCGCGGATCACCGCGCCTATGCTGATCGCGCGGCCTTCGAGGCGGCGATGCAGGCCCAACTGGAGCAGGCTGACGTCGAACTGGTGTGCCTCGCCGGCTTCATGCGCGTGCTCACGCCCTGGTTCATCAACCGCTGGCCGGAGCGGCTGGTGAATATCCACCCGTCGCTGTTGCCAGCCTATCGCGGCCTGCACACCCATGAGCGGGCGTTGGCTGACGGCGTCCGCATCCATGGCTGCACGGTGCACCTGGTGGTGCCCGAGCTTGATGCCGGTCCGATCATCGCCCAGGCGGCCGTCCCGGTTCACGCCGCCGATACGCCAGACACGCTTGCCGCCCGCGTCCTTGCGGCCGAGCACCGTCTTTACCCGCTCGCGCTGTCCTGGCTGGCCTCCGGCCGCGTCCGCCACGAGGCCGGGCGCCTCATCGTCGACGCAACCGAGACCGGCGGGATGCTGCTCAGTCCAGGTTGCCTGCCCGATCAGGGCTGAGCTTTCGCCAGAATTTAGCCCGGATCGCGCCCCGCTTTCGACCGCGCCACCAACCACGATCGTTTCTGTCCGCGATTCGGGATCTGATCATGAACGACCGTCGCCTCTCCGTTGGCGCCCTGCTCCTCACCTGCCTGCTTGCCCTCGCAGGAACCGCGGCCGCATTGACGGCGGCCAACCCAGACCTGTCCGGGGTCCTTCACCTGGCAAGCACGCCGGTCGCGATGCCGGTGGGGCTCGTCGAGGTGACGCGCATGCATCAGGGGTTGCACTGGTAGTCCGCGTAGCACTGGTAGTCAGCCGATTTTCCGGCTGCCACGACCCGTTTCGCGCTGGAAATAGAGCAGGTCGAGTTCAGGCGCCTCGCCAACCAGCCCCGTTAGCATCGCGTGCACCTGGCCCCGGTGATGGGTCTGGTGGTTGAAGACATGGTCGAGCGTCGGCCCGAGCGCCGCCTCGAAGGTCTCCCCGGTCAATCCCCTGACATAGCGGAATGGGGCCCCGATCCTCTCGGGATCGAGGCTTGCAGCAAAGCCGCAGAGGCGCGCGTCTTCTTCGGTTCGCGCTGCAGCAAGGTCACTCAGGCTCTGATGCAGGATCGTGTCGAGCGGCGTGGGGACTTCGGTTTCGCCTGTAAAGCGCCCCATCCAGATCCGGTCCGTGACCAGCAGGTGGTTCAGCGTTCCGTGCACCGAGCGGAAGAAGGCACCCCGATCAGCCC
>JBMOJG010000199.1:0-6172 GCA_049316925.1 Alsobacter sp.
AGGCGCGCCCAAGCCTCGACGGCGGTGCGGTCGAAATAGGTCTGCAGCTGGCCGCGGCGGCGGTCATAGGTGACGCTGGGCATCAGTCGAACCCCAGGAATTCGAACAGGTCGCGATCCTTCATCGGCTGGGCGTGGAGTTCGTCGACGCCCTCCCACAGCTTGGTCGCGAGGCTGAGATACTCGTTCTTCACCGCCTCGAGCTCGGGGGTGGAGTCCATCTCGAACAGCGTCGACTTCTTCAGCCGGCTGCGACGCACCACGTCGAGGTCGGGGAAATGCGCAAGGCGCTGCAACCCGACCGCCGCGTTGAAGCGGTCGATCTGGTCGGTCCCGGCGCTGCGGTTGGCGATCACGCCGCCGATGCGCACATTGTAGTTCTTCGCCTTGGTGTGGATCGCCGCGACGATCCGGTTCATGGCGAAGATCGAGTCGAAATCGTTTGCGGTGACGATCAGGCCCCGGTCGGCGTGCTGCAGCGGCGCCGCGAAGCCGCCGCACACCACGTCGCCGAGCACGTCGAAGATCACCACGT
The DNA here is from genome assembly GCA_049316925.1 of Alsobacter sp. Classification (GTDB taxonomy): domain Bacteria; phylum Pseudomonadota; class Alphaproteobacteria; order Rhizobiales; family Beijerinckiaceae; genus Alsobacter. The sequence goes on from JBMOJG010000199.1 coordinate 535, forward strand.
CGGTGTCTTCCAGCAGGTGATGCTCCTTGAGCAGCTTCACCGTCTGGCCGACCACATAGCCGCCGCAGCCCGTGCCGGCCGGCGGCCCGCCGGCCTCGACGCACATCACGCCCGCATAGCCCTCGACGACGAAGTCGCTGGGCCGCAGCTCCTCGGAGTGGAAGCCGACCGTCTCCAGCGCGTCGATCACCGTCGGCACCAGCCGCTTGGTGAGCGTGAAGGTCGAGTCATGCTTGGGATCGCAGCCGATCTGCAGCACGCGCTTGCCGAGCTTGGCGAACGCCACAGACAGGTTCGACGACGTCGTGCTCTTGCCGATGCCGCCCTTGCCGTAGACCGCGAACACCTTGGCGGTGTCGATCTTCAGCGTCGGGTCGAGCTCGACCTGCATGCTGCCTTCGGGACGACGGGGGACGCCCGCCCGGATCGGAATATTCATGCCGCCACCTCTGCTGTGATGCCCTCGAGCCGGTCCTCGAGGTCCTCGCTCGCCTGACGCAATGCGTCGAGCGTCGCGCTGTCCGGTGTCCAGTAGTGACGTTCGTGCGCCTCGATCAGCCGGTTCGCCAGCTTGGCCGATGCGGTCGGGTTGAGGGCGGCGAGGCGCTCGCGCATCGCCGGGTCGAGCATGTAGGTCTGGGTGAGCTGCTGGTAGACCCAGGGAGCCACCTCGCCGGTCGTCGCCGACCACCCCATGGTGTTGGAGACGTGCTCCTCGATCTGCCGCACGCCCTCGTAGCCGTGGCTGAGCATGCCCTCGTACCACTTGGGGTTGAGCATGCGGGTGCGCGTCTCCAGCGCGACCTGCTCGCCGAGCGAGCGGACGACGCCCTCGCCGCGGGTCTGGTCGCCGATGAATACCGGCACGGCCTTGCCGCCCTTGGCCCGCCGCGTCGCCCGGCTGATGCCACCGAGCGTGTCGAAATAGTGGTCGACCGTGGTGACGCCGAGTTCCACCGAGTCGAGGTTCTGGTAGGCCAGCTCGACCGTCGACAGGACCTCGGTCAGCAGTGCGGGCTGCGGCGCGGGCTTGCCCGAGCGGCCATACGCAAAGCTCTTGCGGCGCGAATAGGTCTCGGCGAGTTCGTCCTCGTCGTCCCAGCGGCTGTTCTCGATCAGGTGGTTGACGTTGGAGCCGTAGGCGCCGTCGGCATTGCCGAACACGCGCAGGGCTGCCGTCTCCAGGTCGCTGCCGGTCTTCTGCTGGAAGGCGAGCGCATGCTTGCGGATGAAGTTGTCGGTGGCCGGCTCGTCGGCAGAGGCCGCCAGCAGGGCGGCTTCGGCCAGCAGCTTGATCTGCATCGGCATCAGGTCGCGGAAGATGCCCGACAGCGTGCTGACCACGTCGATCCGCGGCCGGCCGAGCTCGGCGAGAGGCACCAGTTCCGCGCCGGCCAGACGGCCATAGCTGTCAAAGCGCGGGCGCGCGCCCATCAGGGCCAGCGCCTGGGCGATCGGCCCGCCCTCGGACTTGAGGTTGTCCGTGCCCCACAGCACCATGGCGATGGTTTCGGGCAGCGGCAGGCCGTCCGAGGTGTAGCGGGCCAGAAGCCGTTCGGCCTGGCGGGCGCCATCGCGCATCGCATAGGCGCTGGGAATGCGGAACGGATCGAACCCATGCAGGTTGCGGCCGGTCGGCAGAACCGCCGGGGTCCGCAGCACGTCCCCGCCCGGAGCCGGGCGGATGAACCGTGCGTCGAGTGCCCGCAGGATGGCCGCGATCTCGTGGTCGTCCGCCAGCCAGCGGTCGGTTTCCGCCAGCGCCTTCAGCACCTCGAGGGTCGCGCCGGGCTGCGGGCTGGCCGCGAGCGCCCGCTCCGGCGTCGCGCCGCCGACAAGCGCCGTCACGACGGCGCGGTCAGGCCGCGTGCCGTGCGCGGCATCGGCCACGGCTTCCAGCATCTCGACGCGCTGCTCGGCCGTCGGCGCCTCGCCGACCACGTGCAGACCGTGCGGGATGAGCGTGTATTCGAGTTCGAGGATCTCGTGCGCCAGCCGCTCGATATGCACCGCCGCGTCGCTGCCCCACGCCGGCTCGGCGGCCGCCAGGTCGACGAGCACGGCCTGCGCCTGGATCACGCCGGAGAGGTCGTCGCGCTCGGCAGCGTCAACCGGCAGGGCCCGCCAGCGTTCCACCGTCGCCTTCAGGTCGAGCAGGCCGCGATACAGGCCCGCATGGGCGATCGGCGGGGTCAGGTAGCTGATCAGCGTCGCGGCCGAGCGGCGCTTGGCGATCGCGCCTTCGGACGGGTTGTTGGCGGCATAAAGATAGATGTTCGGCAGGTCGCCGATCATCCGGTCCGGCCAGTCGCGGCCCGACAGGCCGGACTGCTTGCCGGGCATGAACTCCAGCGCCCCGTGCGTTCCGAAATGCAGGACCGCCGCGGCGCGGAAATCCTCGCGGATCCAGCGGTAGAACGCCGAGAAGGCGTGCGTCGGCGCAAAGCCCTACTCGAACAGCAGCCGCATCGGGTCGCCTTCGTAGCCGAAGGCCGGCTGCACGCCGACGAAGACATTGCCGAACTGGGCGCCGAGCACGAAGATCGAGGCGCCGTCGCTCTGCTGCTTGCCCGGCGCCGGACCCCACTGGGCCTCGATCTCGGACAGCCAGCGCTCGCGCCGGACATGGTCGCCGGCCGGGATGCGCGTGTGCACATTGGCGTGCGCCCCGTAGCGGTCACGGTTGCCGTTGATGATCCGCTCGCGCAGGACGTCGACGCTCTCCGGCACCTCGACCGCATAGCCGTCGGCCGCAAGGCCGATGAGGGTGCGGTGCAGGGAGGCAAACACCGACAGATAGGCGGCCGTCCCGGTGTTGCCGGCATTGGGTGGGAAGTTGAACAGCACGATTGCGATCTTGCGGGTCGCCTTCTGCGTCCGGCGCAGCGTCACCAGCGCGTCGACGCGGGCGGCGAGCATCTCGGCCCGCTCGATGCAGGGCTGCATGTCACGGTCGTCGGCGCCCGCCGCGAAGGTGCAGCCGCGATGGCAGCCGGTGCACGGCACGCCCGCCTTGTCGGAGCGGCCGCCGAACATGATCGGCCCCGTCGCGCCGTCGAGCTCGGGAATCGCCACCATGATGGTGGACTCCACCGGCAGCATGCCGCGGTCCGAGGCGCCCCACTGCTCGAGCGTCTGCAGCTCGGCCGGGTGGGCGGCGATATAGGGAACGTCGAGCTTGGCGAGGATTTCCTCGGCCGCGTGGGCGTCGTTGTAGGCCGGGCCACCGACCAGCGAGAAGCCGGTGAGCGACACCATGGCGTCGACCGTGGTCCGGCCGTCGCGCATGAAATAGGCCTCGATCGCCGGGCGCGAGTCGAGCCCGGCGGAGAAGGCCGGAACCACGCTCAGCCCACGTGCCTCCAGCGCGCCGATCACCGCGTCGTAATGGGCGGCATTGCCGGCCAGCATGTAGGAGCGCAGGCCGAGCACGCCGACCGTGCCGCGCTTGCCGGCGGCCGGCAGGGCCTCGCGGCGCTCGCCGATCCGCCCCTTCATGCGCGGGTGGTAGACCCCCGCATCCGGGTAGGAAATCGGCGCATTCGCCTTGACGCGTCCACGCAGCGACCGGCGCGGACCGTCCGCATAGCGGTCGATCAGCATCCGGATCAGGTTTTCGACATTCTCGTCGGAGCCGGCCAGCCAGTACTGCAGGGTCAGGAAATAGGCCCGCACGTCCTGGGCCGTGCCCGGGATGAAGCGGAGGATCTGCGGCAGGCGCTTCAGCATCTTCATCTGCTGCGCGCCGGCGCTGGCGTTGCGCTCCTTGCCCGAGCCGCGCAGCCGCTTGAGGAAGCCGAGCGCACCGCCCTGCTGGCCATCCATCTTGAAGCGGCCGATGCGGGTCAGCTTCATCACGTCGCCGGCCGACAGCACGCTCACCAGCGCGTCGCAGCTGTCACGCCGCGCCTTGAGGTCATCAATGATCGGCAGGAAGTGATCCTCGAGGAACAGCATGCCGGCGACGATGATGTCGGCCCGGGCGATGTCGGCCCGGCAGCGCTCCAGCATCACGCCGTCGTCGGCCCATTCGGTCGCCGCATAGAGCGCGATCGTCAGTCCCGGCAGCTCGCGCACGAGCCGGCGCCTGGCGCGCTCGGTCGCGCTCGCCAGATGGGTGTCCATCGTGACGATGACGACCCGCACGGCGACGGGATCAGCGGCCGAAATGGGCTTTGGCATCGTACAGGGTCTCGACGGTGATCAATGCGACGCCGGACTGGCGGGCATAGCGCTCGGTGTTGGAACGGGCCTTCCCCCGCACGAAGAACGGGATCTTCTTGAGTTCCTTCTCGGCGTCGGTCGCCCACCGCAGGACGCCGTCGTCGGCCGCAACGACCGCTGCGGGGGCAGCGGCCACGGCCGCGATCGCAGCGGCTGCGGACCGCGGCTCCTCGCGGCGCGGGGCATGGCCCAGATGCGACGGTGCCGCCTGATCGTTGAACTCCTTGTCGTCGCGGAACATCGCGATCAGGTGTTCCTCCAGCCCCATCATCAGCGGATGAACGAGGGTGTCGAACAGCACGTTGGCGCCCTCGAACCCCATCACCGGCGAGGTGCGGGCCGGGAAGTCCTGCACATGCACCGGCGCCGAGATCACCGCGCAGGGCACGCCCAGGCGCTTGGCGATGTGGCGCTCCATCTGCGTGCCCAGCACCAGCTCGGGCAGGGCCTCGGCGATGGCGGCCTCGACCTGCAGGTAGTCGTCGCTGATCAGGGGCTCGACGCCGTACTTCTTCGCGGCCTCGCGCACCTCGCGGGCGAACTCGCGGCTGTAGGTGCCGATGCCGACGACGGTGAAGCCCAGTTCCTCGGCCGCCACCCGTGCGGCGGCCACGGCATGGGTGGCATCGCCGAAGACGAACACCCGCTTGCCGGTCAGGTAGGTGCTGTCGACCGACCGGGCATACCAGGGCGCCCAGCTGCCCAGGCCATCGGCGGTGGCGCCGAAGTCGGCGGCGATCCCGGCCAGCAGCGGCGCGGCGTCCACGCCGGCCAGAGCCGCGACCTCGGTGATGAAGTCGCGCGTCGCGCCGATGCCGATCGGCACCACGCTGGTGTGCGGCAGGCCGTGGGTGCGCTTCATCCAGGCCGCGGCCGTGCTGGCGACCTCGGGGTACAGCACCACGTTGAAGTCGGCCTCGCCCAGCCGGCGCAGATCGGCCACGCTGGCACCGTTGGGGGCACAGACCGCCACGTCCACGCCCAGGCGGGCCAGCAGGCGCGTGACCTCGGTCACGTCGTCGCGGTGGCGGAAACCCAGGGCGGTGGCGCCCAGCAGGTTGCAGCGCGGGCGCTGGCCGGCCGGCCGGGGCTGGCTGCGGTCGCGCCGCTGCGCCGGCGCCGGGCACAGGTGGCGCACCAGCTGGTAGAAGGTCTCGGCCGCGCCCCAGTTCTCCTTGCGCTGGTAGCTGGGCAGCTCCAGCGGGATCACCGGCAGGGGCAGGGCCAGCGCGGTTGCCAGGCCACCCGGGTCGTCCTGGATCAGTTCCGCCGTGCAGGACGCACCGACCAGCATCGCCGCCGGCTGGAAGCGCTCGTAGGCCTCGCGGGCGGCGGTCTTGACCAGTTCGGCGGTGTCGCCGCCCAGATCACGCGCCTGGAAGGTGGTGTAGGTGACCGGCGGCCGCTTCGGGCG
>JBMOJG010000200.1:0-6140 GCA_049316925.1 Alsobacter sp.
TCGTGGTGTTCTTGCCGAGATGGATCATCTTGGTGCCGCTGTCGACCTGCTGCATTCCGTTGGAGACGGCGATCGAATAGAACTCGCCGCGCGAGCCTTCGCCGCGCAGGATGCAGGACGGGTACTTCCAGGTAATGGCCGAGCCGGTCTCCACCTGCGTCCACGAGATCTTCGAGTTGCGCCCGCGGCAGTCACCCCGCTTGGTCACGAAATTATACACGCCGCCCTTGCCCTGGCTGTCGCCCGGGTACCAGTTCTGGACGGTCGAGTACTTGATCTCGGCATCGTCGAGCGCGATCAGCTCGACCACGGCGGCGTGCAGCTGGTTTTCGTCGCGCTGCGGCGCCGTGCACCCCTCCAGATAGCTCACATAGGAGCCCTTCTCGGCGATGATCAGGGTGCGCTCGAACTGGCCGGTGTTGCGCTCGTTGATGCGGAAATAGGTCGACAGCTCCATCGGGCAGCGGACGCCCTCGGGCACGTAGACGAACGATCCGTCGGTGAACACGGCCGAGTTCAGTGTCGCGTAATAATTGTCCGTCACCGGCACCACGGTGCCGAGATATTTCCGCACCAGCTCGGGGTGCTCCCGGATGGCTTCGGAGATCGAGCAGAAGATGACGCCGACCTTCTTCAGCTCCTCCTTGAACGTGGTCACGACCGACACCGAGTCGAACACAGCGTCGACCGCAATCTTCGAGGTCTGCACGCCGGCCAGGATCTCCTGCTCGCGCAGCGGGATGCCGAGCTTCTTGTAGGTCTCGAGGATCGCCGGATCGATCTCGTCGAGCGACATCGGGCCGACCTTCTGCTTCGGCGCCGCGTAATAATAGAGATCGTTGAAGTCGATTGGCGGGTAGCTCACCCGCGCCCAGGTCGGCTCGCGCATGGTCAGCCAGCGCCGGTAGGCCTCGAGCCGCCACTGCGTCATCCACTCCGGATCGCCCTTCTTCGCCGAGATGAAGCGGACGATGTCCTCGTTCAGGCCCTTGGGAGCCTTGTCGACCTCGATGTCGGTGACAAAACCGTATTTGTACTGGTCGACATCGATGGCGCGAACCTGATCGATGGTGTCCTGCACGGCAGGCATGGGCAGTCTCCTTCCACTCCGGCTTCAAGGGCCGTGGGCTGGTGACGGGGCGAAGGGCCTACGCGGCCCGGCGTCCCCGTCGGTGTTGAAGCGCACTCACAACCTGTTCGAAGGCCGCGAGGAAACGGATCACGTCATCAGTGTCGCTGCTCCAGCCGAGGCTTGCGCGAAGGGCGCCGGACGCCAGGGCAGGAGCAACCCCCATCGCGTCGAGGACATGCGAACGCCGCACCGTGCCGGAGGAGCATGCTGCGCCGGACGACAACGCACATCCGGCCAGGTCGAAGGCGATCAGCGCCGTCTCGGCGGCCAGGCCGGGCACGGTGAACAGCGATGTGTTGGGCAGCCGGACGGCGGTCTCGCCGAAAATCACAATCTCAGGACAGACCTGGCGCAGGCCCGCCTCGAGACGGCCGCGCAGCGCCGCGAGCCGCAGGGCATCGGCCGCGCCATCGCGACGCGCTGCCGTGGCTGCTGCGCCAAAGCCGGCAATCCCTGCACCGTTTTCGGTCCCGGCCCGGCGTCCGCGCTCCTGGCCACCGCCGCGCAGCAGCGCGGCGGGCTCGGCCCCGGGGACCATCAGCAACGCGCCGATGCCTTGCGGTCCGCCGAGCTTGTGGGCGGACACCGCCAGCGTATCGGCGCCCCATCCGGCGAGGGTGTCGGGTGACAGCCGTCCAAAGGCCTGCACGGCATCGCAATGGAGGCGACCGCCATGTCGGTGCACGAGAGCAGCTGCCTCGGCCACCGGTTGCATCACCCCGGTCTCATTGTTCGCAGCCTGCAGGGCCACAAGGACCGGGCCAGGCAGACGCTCCAGCCTGGTCGAGAGCCAGTCGAGCTCAATCGTGCCGTCGGCTCGCGCGGGGATCGTCTCGACCCGGTCTGGCGCGAACCCATGGCCGGCCAGGACGCAGGGATGCTCCATGGCGCCGACAAGCAGCAGGAGCTCCGACTGCGCCATCAACGCCATGGCGTTGGCCTCCGTGCCACCCGACGTGAACACCACCTGTCGCGCCGGCCAACCGGCGAGCGCCGCGACGGCCTCCCGGGCAGCCTCGATCCGGCCGCGGGCGGCACGCCCTTCGGCATGGACCGACGACGCGTTGCCGCATGCATCAAGAGTTGCGAGCATTGCAGACTTCGCCTCCGGCCGCAGCGGCGCGGTGGCATTGTGGTCCAGATAGGTGCGCGGTGGCGCTACCATGACGATCCCTGGCCGAAATGTTGGACGGTCGACAGCCGATGCCAGGCCGACAGGGTCACGGGTCCGGAACCTCGCGCATGGTGCGACAAGGCTTGCATCCGACCCCCGCGGCCGTGCTAAAAGCTGCGCTCCGTCGCGAATGCCGGGGCCGGACCCTGTCCGCCCGCCACTCGCTGTTAGAATAATTCTAAGAGAGTGTGGGGGCCGCTCGGCCGCAAGTCAAGCAAGCGCGGCCGCAGGGCGGCCCTGCGTCGAGCGCTTTCCGCACGAAAACAGAGGTTCACCCATGCCCGAGGTCATCTTCAACGGTCCGGCCGGCCGCATTGAGGGCCGCTATCATCCGTCGAAGACCAAGGGTGCCCCGATTGCGATCGTGCTGCACCCGCACCCCCAGTTCGGCGGCACGATGAACAACCAGATCGTGTATGCGCTCTATTATGGCTTCGTCGAGCGCGGGTTCGCCGCGCTGCGGTTCAACTTCCGCGGCGTCGGCCGCAGCCAGGGCAATTTCGACCATGGCCAGGGCGAATTGTCGGATGCCGCCGCGGCGCTCGACTGGGCCCAGGCGGTCAACCCCGAGGCGCGTGCCTGCTGGATTGCCGGTATCTCGTTCGGCGCCTGGATCGGCATGCAGCTCTTGATGCGCCGTCCCGAGATCGAGGGATTCATCTCCGTTGCCGCCCCGGCGAACCGGTTCGACTTCTCTTTCCTTGCACCCTGCCCGTCCTCGGGCCTGTTCGTTCACGGGTCTCAGGACCGCGTGGCGCCGATCAAGGACGTGATGGCGGTGATCGAGAAGGTGAAGACCCAAAAGGGCATCCAGATCGAGCATCAGACGGTTGAGGGCGCGAACCACTTCTTCGAGAACAAGGTCGAGGACATGATGGGCGTGGTCGGCACCTATCTGGACCGGCGCCTCGGCCCGAAGGAGGGCTGACGTCACGCGCCAGCCAGCCGGTCAGGTGATCTTGCGCGCCCGCGCGACAGCAGGCAGCACCTGGTTGCGGATGCGCTCCGGGCTCAGACTGCCGCCGAAAGTTGCCACAACCCGACCCTGCGCGTTGAGCACGAAGGTCGTGGGATAGCCCGTGGCTCCCATCCGCCGACCCAGCCCGATGCTGTCGACCGAAACGGCCGCATAGGGGTTCCCGGCCTGGCGCAGGAAAGCCAGTCCGTTGGCCTCCGAATCATGGCCCAGGAGGCCGATGATCTTGACCTGTCGTTCGGCGGCAAGCGCCATCAGGTTCGGGTGCTCGGCATGGCAGGGGCCGCACCAGGTGGCGAAAAGGTTCACCAGTACGACATCGCCCTGCAGCACCGCGTCTGTGACACCCGGGACGGGAAAGCCGTTCGGGGCCGTCAGCCCGCGCAGCGGTGCCAATGCAATGCCGGGGGCGCCTGTGCCCGGCGGCGCCACGACAACCGGCCCGGTGGTGGTGCGTGACGGCATCAGTCGCGGACCGAACAGCAGGACGACGACGACCACAGCCCCCGCCAGGACCTGGAACATCAGCCTGACGAACGCCCGGTCACCGGCACTGGTGCCCGTCGTCTGGACCTTTCTCCGAGGGGCGCGGGAAACCGCGTCACCCGGGCCGCTCATCATGTCGCGCATGACCGTCCTCCGATGCGGTGACGCTAGCAGCAGCGCGTAAACAACGCCGGCGTGGCTTTCCCTTCAATCCGCGTGATCGCCTTGACCTTCCGGCAAGCATGCGCCCGCCCGGTTGCGCCGCCCGGCCGATCCCCCTAAATCTCCGCCTCCGAAAGGGTCAGCCATGTCCGAAACGTTCAAGCCCCGGTCCGACTTCCTGCGCGTGCTGATCGAGCGCGGCTACGTGCACCAATGCTCGGACTTCGCCGGCCTCGACTCCAAGGCGGCGAGCGGCGAGCTGGTGGCCTATGTGGGCTATGACTGCACGGCGCCGTCGCTGCATGTCGGCAGCCTGATCTCGATCATGATGTTGCACTGGTTGCAGCAGACCGGCGGCAAGCCGCTGCCGCTGATGGGCGGCGGCACCACGCGGGTCGGCGATCCGTCCGGCCGCGACGAGTCGCGCCGCCTGCTGACGCCCGAGCAGATCGACGCCAACAAGGACGGCATCCGTCGGGTGTTTTCGCGGTTCATGACGTTTGGCGACGGCCGCACCGACGCCACCATGATCGATAATGCCGAATGGCTGACGAAGCTGAACTACATCGACTTCCTGCGCGATGTCGGCCGCCATTTCTCCGTCAACCGCATGCTGTCGATGGACAGCGTGAAGATGCGGCTCGAGCGCGAGCAGGAGCTGTCCTTCATCGAGTTCAACTACATGTGCCTGCAAGCCTATGACTTCGTCGAGCTCAGCCGCCGCACCGGCTGCACGCTGCAGATGGGCGGCTCCGACCAGTGGGGCAACATCATCTCCGGCATCGATCTTGGCCGGCGGATGGGCACGCCGCAGCTCTACGCGCTGACCTGTCCGTTGCTGACGACCTCGTCGGGCGCAAAGATGGGCAAGACCGCGGCCGGCGCCATCTGGCTCAATGCCGACCAGCTCTCGCCCTGGGACTACTGGCAGTTCTGGCGCAATACCGAGGACGCCGACGTGTCGCGATTCCTCGCGCTGTACACGCTCCTGCCGCTGGACGAGATCGCCCGGCTGGGCGCGCTCGGCGGCAGCGAGATCAACGAGGCCAAGAAGGTTCTGGCCACGCAGGCCACCGCGCTGCTGCACGGCCAGGACGCGGCGGACTCAGCCGCAGAGACGGCCCGGCAGACCTTCGAGCAGGGTATAACGGCCGCCAGCCTCCCGAGCGTGCCGGTCGAGGCCGCAGAATTCACCGCCGGACTCGGGGTCCTGACGGCGTTCCAGCGCGCCGGCCTGGTCGCGTCATCGGGCGAGGCCCGCCGCCAGGTCAAGGGCGGCGGCCTGCGCGTCAATGACGCTCCGGTGACCGACGAGCGGGCCGTGCTCGGTCAGGCGGACCTGATCGACGGTGCCGTCAAGCTGTCGCTGGGCCGCAAACGGCACGTCCTGCTGCGGCCGGAATAGCAGCGGGGTCCGTCCCCGCCAGAGCGTCCTGACCAACAGTCTCGCAATCACCATGAGGGCGGCGGCGCTGCACCAGGCCGGCGCTCCGGCCACGCTTTCGCCCGACATGCCACAGTTTCGCCATGCACAGATCGCGGAACAGTTAACGAATTTATGCGCCGACATGCATTTTTGTTGGGTCTGACTTTCGACCTTGACGCTGGTGCCCATTGGACCCGGCGCCTATATGCAGTGCAGCAAATTGCTGGCGAAGACCTCTTGGAAATCAGATTTTCCGATCAGGGACAGCGCCTTACCGCACTGCACAATGGAGTCTACCATGTTGACCGTCACGACCCTCACCAAGCGCCTTCGCAACTGGGCCCGCTACCGCAACACCGTCCGCGAGCTGTCGCAGCTGACCGATCGCGACCTTGCCGATCTCGGCATCGCCCGCGGCGATATCCGCTTCGTTGCCAAGAAGCATGCCCGCGGCTGAACGCCCTCCGTCAGACTTGGAGAGGCCGTCTCCCCTCCCCCGCCGATCCGAGCCGAAGCGCCCGCCCCTCCCGGCGGGCGCTTTTCGTTTGGGGGTCCCCGCCATCCGTCGCATGCGGTAGACTGCCCGGATGATCAAAGCTCAACACCCTGAACCCGTTCACGTTGTCGGCGGCGGCCTCGCCGGCTCCGAAGCCGCCTGGCAGCTCACCCGCGCCGGCGTCCCGGTCGTCCTGCACGAGATGCGCCCGACGCGCGGCACCGATGCGCACCATACCGACGGGCTTGCCGAGCTCGTCTGCTCCAACTCGTTTCGCTCCGACGACGC
>JBMOJG010000201.1:0-6137 GCA_049316925.1 Alsobacter sp.
GCGGCCGCGCAGGCGCTGCGCGAGGATCTGGCCGCGGGGTCTGCGGCGCTCTGACGCGGGCTTTGCGGCCGGGACGGGCACGCAGGTCCGACCACCATCGGCCGATGCCGCATAGCCTTGGCCCCGGCGACGCGATAGGCTAAAGGAAGCGGCCGGCCAGCCCGGTAGCCGCAGTTCAGGGGTCCATGCCGCAAGGCCACAGCCGCACCTCCGACATCCTGCTTGCTCTCGCCGTCTCCTCGGACGGTGAACGCACGAGCGTGCGAACCATCGTGGGCACGCTGGGCGAGCGGGCCTATGCGCTGCTGATCGTCGTGCTCGGGCTGCCCAACTGTCTGCCGATGCCGCCGCCAATCCCGTTGGTGTGCGGGCTTTTGCTGGTGTTCGTCGCCCTGCAGATCCTGTTCGGCCTGCAATCCCCCTGGCTGCCGCAGCGGATCCTCAACCACACGATCGCCCATGCCGATCTGGTGCGTGCTGTCGACAGGGCCGTGCCCTGGCTGCGCTGGCTTGAAAAGTTCGCGCGGCCGCGGTTGCACATCTTCGACAACGGCCTCGGCATGCGCATCATGGGTGCGTCGTTGCTGGCCTTCGCCCTGGCGCTGGTGTTTGCGGCGCCGTTCATCGGCCAGATTCCACTCGGAATCGCCGTCTGCCTGCTTGGTCTGGGCATGGTGGAGCGGGACGGCGTAGTGGTGGCAGCGGGCTTCGTGGTCGGGCTGGTGGGGTCGGTGCTGAGCCTGGGCTTTATCCTGGCGCTCATCACCGGTGCGAACGCCATTCTTTAGAACGCGTCCGGGGGTGGGGTGGCGTCAGGCGACGGCGCGCGGCGCGGCTGCGACAGCCGGGAAGGCCGGCTCGACGAGACCGAGCAGCTCATCGATCTTGGTGGCCGGGACCGGCCGGCAGAACAGGAAACCCTGCAGCTGGTGGCAGCCCACCGCCTGCAGGAAGCGCTGCTGCTCGGGCGTCTCGACGCCCTCCGCGGTGACGGTAAGGCCCAGCGCGCGGCCTAGATGCACGACCGAATGCACCAGGATGGCGCTTTCACCGGTCGTCTCCATGGCCTCGAGGAAGGACCTGTCGATCTTGATCTTGTCGAAGGCAAAGCGACGCAGATAGATCAGCGACGAATAGCCGGTGCCGAAATCGTCCAGGGCGAAGCGCAGGCCTAGGGCGCGCAGGTCCATCATGGCGCCTTCGGCTGCGTCGGCGTCCTCGACGAGGACACCCTCGGTCAGCTCAAGCTCGACGCGGGTGGGATCGATGCCCTCCTCGTCGACGATGCGGGCGACGGTGGCGACGAAATCCTTCTGGCGGAACTGGATCGGCGAGACGTTGACCGCCACGGTGATGTTGCGCCAGCGCTTGCCGTCCCGGCACGCCCGCCGCAGCACCCACTCTCCGAGCGGCCCGATGAGGCCGCGCTGCTCGGCGACGGGGATGAAGTCGGCCGGCGAGATCGAGCCGAGCTCGGGGTGCTGCCAGCGGACCAGCGCCTCGACGCCGAGGATGGTGCGGCCATCGGCGGAAAACAGCGGCTGGTAGAGCAGGTTGATCTGGTCGTTGGCGATGGCGCTGCGCAGGTCCTCCTCGACGACCTTGCGCATGCGCAGGGTCTCGTCCATGCCGATCTCGAAGAAGCAGTAGCGGTTGCGGCCCTCGTGCTTGGCCCGGTAGAGGGCCACGTCGGCGAGCTTCATCAGGGTCTCGCGGTCGCGCCCGTTGTCAGGCGCCATGGCGATGCCCACCGAGATGCCGACAAATACCAGCGTGCCGTGGATGTCGACCGGCTCGCGGATCGCCTCCAGGATGCGATGGCCGAGCGAGGCGCAATCGCCCGCGGTGCGTACGCCGGTCTGGATGATGGCGAACTCGTCGCCGCCGAACCGGGACAGGGTGTCGGCGCCGCGCAGGACTCCGGTCAGCCGCTTGGCGACGACACGGATCAGCAGGTCGCCGGCGGCATGGCCGTGGTTGTCATTGATCTCCTTGAAGCGGTCGAGGTCGAGGAACAGCACGGCGAGCCCGTCCTCGGCGGGCTGCAGATGCGCCAGTTCGTTGTCGAGACGCTCGGTGAAGAAAGCGCGGTTGGGCAGTCCCGAGAGCGTGTCGTGGTTGGCGAGATGCGTCGCCTCCGCCTCGCGCGCCACCAGATCCGTGGTGACGTTGCGGACATGGCGGAACATGAAGGCCGAGAACAGCCCAATGGCGAATAGCGTCAGGCCAAGCGCCGGCAGCAGGCGCTCGAGCACCAAGTCGCCGGGCCGCTCGGGCGTCCAGGCCAGCCAGGCGCGGACCTGCCCGGCCTCATCCTTGAGCGGCAGGGCGGTGGGTTCGTGGGTCCCGGTCTCGACCCGCAGGTCGGGATGGGAGTGGCGTAGGGCGAATTCTGCAAGCACCGAGCTGGTCAATGGCGCCGAGGCGACCATCACCAGGCGGCCGAAGGCGCTCTCGCCGGCGCCGCGTGCCGGCAGTGCCACGGCGGCGACGATCCGCGGCTCGACCCCGTCGAAGATCAGCCGTGCCGCGCCGGATTGGCGCGCCAGCTGGACGGGGGCGTCAACGCCTGCATCCTCGGCCTCGCGCCGCAGGGCGAGCTGGCCGACACGGTCGCGGACCTCGCCCAGCACAGCCGCAAACAGCGGGGCGAGCGCCTGGTAGCGGCGCTGGTCGCCCGGCTCCTCGCCGACCCTTCCGGTCACGACGAGGTTCTCGGGTGTCAGCACGAACGAGACGTCGAAGCCGTGACGGCTGCCCAGCACCTCGCCAATGGCCGCCTGGGCCTTGTCGGGCGACATTGGATGGCTCAGCGCCTGCTGTGCCGTGGCCGATGTGGCGGTGCGGGCGAGATGGATCAGGAGCTGGAAACGCTCGGATTCGAGTGACGCCTCGAGATTGGTGCGCTGGCGCTCAAGCGCGAGCTCGTTGGCCCGCTGGCCGGTGAGGTAGAGCCCCGAGAGCGCAAAAAGCAGCATCGATACCAGAACGGTCGCCACAGGCCAGACGATGCGCGCCGTGACCGCGTTGGGGCTCCGCCTGATTGAACTCCAAAACATTCATGCGTTCCGGGCGGACTGACTGCTCCTTATCGCATGAGAACGTTACCGGAATTTTGCCGGACCCGACAAAAGTCAAGGCTTGGGTGCCGGCCGGTAGGGAGGCTGCGGGATGGCGATATGCGCCGCACGCAGGGCCGCGGACCAGCGTTCGCGCAAATCGTGGAAATAGGGCTCGCCCGCATCGATGCGGTGGACCAGCTCCGGTTCCAGCGCGTCGCGGCGCATCGTCATCACGTCGATGGGCAGACCGACGCCGAGGTTGGAGCGCATCGTCGAGTCCATCGAGATCAGCCCGAGCTTCAGCGCGTCCGACAAGGTGGTGCCGTAGGTGACGGCACGGTCAAGGATCGGCTTGCCGTATTTGTGTTCGCCGATCTGGAGATAGGGCGTTTCTGCACCGCACTCGATGAAGTTGCCGGCGGCGTAGAGCATGAACAGCCGCGGTGCACCGCCGCGGATCTGGCCGCCAATCAGCATCGACACGTCGAACTTGATGCCGGCCTCGTCAAGCGAGCGGCCGTCAATGGCGCGGACCTTGTGGACCGCCCGCCCGACGAGCTGGGCGGCACGGAACATGGTCGTGCTGTCGAGCAGTGTCTCGACCTCGCCGGTCTCCGGGTTCTCCACACCCTCGTGCAGGAAGCTGACCACCGACTGGGAGACCGACAGGTTGCCGGCCGTAGCGACCGCGATTACCCGCTCGCCGGCGCGCTCGAATACGTGCAGCTTGCGGAAGGTCGAGACATTGTCGAGCCCGGCATTGGTGCGGGTATCGGCGATCATGACAAGGCCGTCACGCACGAGAATTCCGGTGCAGTAGGTCATCTATCGCCCCATTCCGGCCGGTCTGCGGCCCGTCGTCTGCAGCAGGTCCGGCGTTCAGGCCTGGGTCTGGCTTGCGGCCTGATCGCGTGGCACGACGCGCAAGGTCTCCGCCCGCCGCTCGCCGCTGCCACCGTAGCGGGTGCCGCGCACCGGCGCAGCGCCCCAATAGTCGAGACCCACAGCGATCCGCACATGTCCACCCACGGGGCAGATGTCGCGGGCGGCATCAAAAGCGATCCAGCCGATGCCCGGCACATGGGCCTCGCCCCAGGCATGTAGCCCGCCATCGCCGTCCAGCACGTCCGGGCAGGCATAGCCGGAGACGAAGCGGGCCGGGACACCGAGATGGCGCGCGGCCGCGACGAACACATGGGCCAGGTCGATGCCGCAGCCGCAGGCCGAGGCCAGCGCCGTGCCGGCGTCCGGCGCTGCTGCCGCATCGGGAGCGAAGGCCATGGCGGTGTGCAGCTTGGCCATCAGCACGTGCATCCGGCTGAGCGGATCCTCACCGGCCCCTCGTGCAGCCTCCTCGGCGAGCGCCCGGACGGCCGGATCGGCCCGGGTCGGGTCGGTCTCGCGCAGGAAGAGGGTCTCGGGGAAGCGCTCGACCGAGCCCCTGACAACGCCGGCCGTGTCGTGCGTCTCCACCTCGCCCTCGACGGCGACGATGCAGCGGCTCATCGGGCCTGGGACGTCCAGCGCGTGGGTGATGTTGGCGAAGGCGTCCTCGCCCTGCCTGAGGCGGCCGTCGACGTCCACATCGATGCGCCAGCGAACCACATGCTGGCCGTCATGGTTGCGCGGCGTCAGCCGCAGTGTCTGGATCAGCGCCTTGGCGGGCTGGTCAAACTCG
This sequence comes from Alsobacter sp., assembly GCA_049316925.1. Classification (GTDB taxonomy): domain Bacteria; phylum Pseudomonadota; class Alphaproteobacteria; order Rhizobiales; family Beijerinckiaceae; genus Alsobacter. Next base: position 4,741 of record JBMOJG010000201.1, read on the forward strand.
TAGACCGTCTGGTGGGAAACCCGGATGCGCATGATCGCTCGTTGCCGCGGAAAGGGGCCGCTACACCAGATACTGCTCGGAGATTGCGCTGCCCAGCCGGTTGTTGTCGGTGACGAAATCCTCGATGAACTGGTGCAGGCCGTGGCGGAACACCGCGTCGATGTCGGTATTCTCCAGCCGCGCCAGCAACGAGCGGGACTGGCGCTGGGCGGCGCCCTGGCGGCCATAGGCCCGCCCCAGATTGTCGAGGAACAGCACGATGTTCTCGTAGGAACTCGCCAGCGAGCGCGGCATCTGCCGGTTGAGGATCAGCAGGTCGGCGACCAGCCAGGGCTTCAGGCTCTGCCGGTAGACCCAGTGATAGGCAGTCAGCGCCGACACCTCGCGCAGGACGGTGGACCACTGGAAATAATCGAGGCTACCGCCGACCTGCTCGGACTCGGGCAGCAGCACATGGTATTTCACGTCGAGGATGCGGGCGGTGTTGTCGGCCCGCTCCACATAGACACCGAGCCGCGAGAACCAGTAGGCGTCGGACCGCAGCATGGTGCGGTAGGCCGACCCGTCGAAGGCCAGCGATGCGGACTTCACCCATTCGAGGAAGCGGGCGAACTCCTCGCGCGTCATCGTTTTGGGATCGTAGCGCCGCAGCTCGAGATGGGCCTGGTTGATCGCCTCCCACATCTCGCCGGTGAGCGCCGTGCGCACCGCGCGGGCATTGGCCCTGGCGATCTCGAAGCAGTTGCGGATCGAGGACGGGTTGTCCGGGCTGAACGCCAGGAATTCCTGGACATTGCGCTCATTGGCCTCGTCGTAGAGCTCGGCGAAGCCCTCGTCGGCACCGGCGGTCAGCAGCGCCGTCGTCCACTCGTTGCCGGCGCCGCCATAGGCGGCCGGCAGGGTGGCGAGGCGGGCCGTCGCGTCGAGGATGCGCGCCAGGAACTCGGCCCGCTCGATGTAGCGTGACACCCAGTACAGATTGTCGGCAGTACGGCTAAGCATCGAGCACCCACGTGTCCTTGGTCCCGCCGCCCTGGCTGGAGTTCACCACCAGGGAACCTTCCTTGAGGGCAACCCGCGTCAGGCCGCCGGGCACGATCCGCACCTGGTCGGAGCCCGACAGCACGAAGGGGCGCAGATCGACATGGCGTGGCGCCACACCCGAGGCCACAAAGGTCGGGCAGGTCGACAGCGCCAGCGTCGGCTGGGCGATGAACCCGTCGGGTGCCTGCTTGAGCTTGCGGCGGAACTCCTCGATCTGCTGTCGGGTGGAATGGGGCCCCACCAGCATGCCGTAGCCGCCCGAGCCGTTGACTTCCTTCACGACGAGTTCGCCGAGGTGGTCGAGCACGTAGGTCAGGGCTTCCTTCTCGCGGCAGCGCCACGTCGGCACGTTC
>JBMOJG010000202.1:0-6122 GCA_049316925.1 Alsobacter sp.
CGCATAGGCGAAGAGCACGATGGCGCGCGCCGCATCGCCGAAGCCCGCCACATCGCGCAGCCAGGGGCCGGCCCAGAGGCCCTGATAGACGAAGTTCAGCCCGGAGAGGATCACGATGGCCGGCACGAAGAGAGGCGCGAGCAACAGTGTCTGCAGGAGGTTCTTGCCCGGAAACTCGCAGCGAACAATCGCCAGAGCTGCGGCCAGCGCAATCGGCGTGGCGATTGCCGTCGAAAAGCCTGCGAGCCACAGGCTGTTCCAGGCTGCGTCCGTGAAGACCGACTGGCTCAGCGCATGTTCGTACCACCGCAGCGACAACTCCCTCGGCGGGAATTGCGGCAGTGTCCCGCCGCTGAACGAGCTGCCAACGACCACGACCGTGGGCGCCAGGACAAACGCCGCGACAAGCGCTGCCGCAATGCGCAGGGACAGGTTCATGAAGCCCTCGGCACCGGAGGGGTGGCGCGGCTGAGGCGCGCCAGCCATCTCAGGTAGAGAAGGATTGCAGCCAGCGCCACCGCCAGCAGGAGGGAGGCGATCGTCGCACCGAAGGGCCAGTTATGGAGCGCAATGAACTGGTTGTAGATGAGCGTGGTCACGAAGTTCGGTCCGTTCCCCCCAAGCACGGCCGGCGTCACGTAGGCCGAAATGCACAGGCAGAACACGATTGTCGTGCCGGCACCTATTCCCGGCAGCGCGAGCGGCAGGATCACATGCCAGAGGACGCGTGCGGGGCTGGCCCCGAGGGTGGCAGCAGCCTCGGTCAGGACAGGCTCGATCCGCTCGAGCGCAGCCAGAACCGACAGCACCATGAAGGGCAAAACCACATGCACAAGTCCGACGACAATACCGATGTCGTTGAACATGAGCTGCAAGGGTTGCGTGATCAGTGACAATGATCCCAGCATCTGGTTGATCAGACCATTCTTGCCGAGGATCACCATCCATCCGTACGAGGTGACGACGATGCTGACCAGCAGTGGCGAGAGAATGAGGATCGTCAGGGCTGCCCGCCACCGCCGGTTGGCCCGCCACATGAAATGGGCAAAGCAGTAGCCCAGAACCCCTGCGATCGCGGTCGCCAGCATCGATAGCAGCATCGTGCGCGCGAAGATGGCCAGGTAGAAGCCGTCGCCAAGCAGCTTCTGGACGTTCGCCAGGGTGAACCCGAAGCGGGGCTGCATGCCGGAACCTGTCGCCAGGACGCTGAAACTGAGCAGGTAGGCAAGCGGCGCGACGAGAATGGCAATGACCGCCGCGATTGCGGGCGCCAGCAGAACAAATGCCACCCTTTGTTTCAGCTTCGCCTCCCTGGCGAACGGTAAGGCGGTGCGCCCGCGAGTCCGAGTTCAGAATTCGTGCGTGCCAGGTTGCCGATGTCAATCGAAACCGGGCAACTGCTGGCTGCTGTCCATCCGATGCATACCTCGCCGGCGTGGGCGATTGTCGCTAGACAGTCCGATCAAGGGCAGCGACGAATGAGCCATGAGCGAGAGCGAATTCAATCGTCACTTGGCCATCATCAGGCAACGGCTCGGTGCCGACAGGACAACAGAGGCCGATGTCATGGCGGCTGCGTCAGAGGCGCTGCTGATCCAGGGTGACGTCGAGGCATTTCGAACCCGGCTCGATGCCTCCGTCACGCCACACCGGCTTGCGGAGCTTCTCCGACGTGATACGGCTTCCGATGGCTGATCACGAACGAGACGGCGTCCTCGCCATTGCGCAGAGGATCGAAGCGGGAGACCTGTCCGTTGCGGCGCTCGTTGCCAGTCGGATCGAGCGGGCACAGGCACTCGCGCACCTCAACGCCTTCATCGCGATCGACGCGGATGGTGCGCTTGCAGCGTCTGCCCGGCTCGATCTCGCGCGACCGCGCTCGCCGCTTGCCGGTATTCCGCTCGCCCACAAGGACATTTTTGGCCGTCATGGCCGCCAGCCGACTTGCGGCGTGCCCGGCGGCGCCGACCATGGCCTGCCGCCGTCCCCCCTGCTCGATCGCCTAGCCCTGACCGGCACGGTCGACCTCGGTCCGCTCAACCTTGCTGAATTCGCCCTGGGCGTCACCGGGACCAACGCCTTTCACGGTGACGTCGGGAATCCCTGGGATCTGACGCGTTGCACCGGTGCCTCTTCATCCGGATCGGCAGCCGCGGTAGCGGCGGGACTTGTCTTTGGATCACTTGGCACCGACAGCGGCGCGTCGGTGCGCCTCCCGGCGAGCTTCTGCGGCGTTGTCGGCCTCAAGCCGACAGGCGGGACCTTGCCGTTGCATGGCGTGTTTCCGCTGGCCTGGTCGGTCGACGAACCGGGTGTGCTGGCAGGCTCGATCGAGGACTGCGGCATCCTGTTTGCGGCGGCGGGCGGTGCTACGTCCCGGCGCAGCGCGATGCAACGGCCGGTGATCGGTGTGCCGCGCTCATACTATGTCGAGGACCTGCAGCCCGGAGTGGCGAGCGCATTCGCGCGAGCGATTGGCGTTTACGAGAATGCCGGCTTTACCGTTCGCGACGTCGATGTCGTCGAGACGCCGCAGATGCGCTCGCTCCACCGCGCCATCATGCGCACGGAGGCCGCTGCCGTCCACCGGATGGCCATGAGGCGCAATCCGAGCCACTACAGCGCCGGCGTGCGCATGTTCGTCAACAGTGGCGAGGGGATTTTCGCCGTCGACTATGCCGATGCCTTGCGGCTACGCGCGGCCCTTGTTGCGTCATCGCTCACGACCACCTTCGAGACGGTCGACGTGCTGCTCACCCCGACCTGCTTTTGCGTGGCTCCCACCTATGAGGACATGGCGCAAACGGACCGGCCGGAGGTGCGCGCTGCAATCGGCCGGCTTGCCCATTTCACCCAGCCTGCGTCCTATCTGGGGCTGCCGGCGTTATCCGTCCCGTTTGCGCTGTCGGGGGACGGATTGCCCGTTGGCCTGCAACTCGTCGGCCGGCCGCGCGAGGAGCATGTCCTGTTCGCAGCCGCACATCCGCTTGAGACCCATTGGCGGGCACTGGGAGTCATGCCGGGTTGCATCCTCTGAGGCCTGGATCCTCAGCCGATCCGAACGAGGCGGGACACGAGTTCCTTCTTGAGGACCTTGCCGGAGCTGTTCTTTGGAAGGGCATCGACGAAGAAAACCTCTCGCGGCACCTTGTAGGAGGCCAGCGCTGCACGGCAATGTGCGAGGATAGCGGTCGCATTCGCACCATCCCTGGCGACCACGAAGGCCGCTACTTCCTCGCCAAAAGCGGCCGACGGCCAGCCGACCACCGCGACGTCCTCAACACCGGGGGCCTTCAGGATCGTGCTCTCGACATCCTGCGGATAGATGTTCACCCCGCCGCGGATGATCATGTCCCTGGCACGGCCCGTGAGGTAGAGGAAACCATCGGCGTCGATACGGCCCAGATCGCCCGGATAGAACCAGCCGTCGCGGAACATGGCGCGGCTCTCCTCGGGATCGCGATAGAGTGCGGACGGCACGCCCGGTCCGCGGTAGCGCACCAGGCCAATCTCTCCAGATGCGACGTTGGTGTCGCTCGCGTCGACGACCTCGACCTCTGTCATGAAGACAGGCCTGCCGACCGAGTCTGCGGCGGCACCATGGTGCGAGGGCAGCAGGATCGAGACGGCGCCGCCCTCCGATGAGCTGTAGTAATTGACGAGGCGGGGAGAGATCCGCTGCAGCGCCGCCGCGCGTTCCGACTGATGCAGGGCCGAGCCGCCGGAAATCACGTAGCGTGGCCCCGCGAGCAGCGGGCGGTCGCTCGCCGGAAGTCCGAGCAGACGTCGCAGCATGGTCGGAACGATGAACATCGTCGAGATGTCATGGTTCGCGACGGTGCTGATGAGTTCTTCGGGCGTATAGGGCAGCGGCAAGAGTACGACGGTTGCACCGATGAACAGATGGGACAGAGCGAAGACGCGGCCGCCGCCAAAATAAAGCGGTGTCGACACGAGGTGGCGATCCTGCTCGTGGAAGCCCAGCACCGACCAATGCTGAATGAAGCGGTTTTGGAGCAATCGATGCGTCAGCATCGGTCCTTTGGGCCGCCCGGTGGTTCCTGAAGACAGTGAGAGGAGAAGCCCCATGTCGTCGTCGCGTGCCATTTCGGCGGCGTTTGGGTTAGTGGCGGCAACGCGGCTTTCCCATGCGGCGTCCAGCTCAACGGTGCGGTGGGAACCGATAGTGTCGGAGCCGGCTTCGACGAGAACCAGAACGGGGGCGAACCAGTCGGCAAGACTGTTTTTCTCCGGCGGTGCCCAGCGGCAATCCATAGGCAGGATCACTGCACCGCGATGCGCGATCGCCAGCATGGCGATGAGATGCTCGGGCGAGTCCTTCAGGGCCACGCCGACGATATCGCCCTGCGAAACCCCCATTTCCGCCAGCAGGCCTGCGGTCTGCCCGACCCGCCGCGCGAGGCCCGCATAGTCGATTGTCCGCTCGCCACAGACGATGGCCGGGTGATCCGGACGTCGACGGGCGTTGATCGGCAGGGTTTCGGCAATGTTCCTGAACAGCATCGAAGGTGCTTTCGGCGGGAGCCCAGAGTGGAGGCCGCGACAGCGCTGCTGTCGCGGCCAGACGTTCAGCGCTTGACCGATGCATCCTTGAACTTCAGGCGCTCGTCGGGGCGGGGTGTCCATGACACGCCGTCCCGCACCCCATAGGCCTGGATCTCCGAATAGAGCGGAAAGTAAGGGGCCGCCTCCTGGCTCAGTTTCCAGATCTTGGCGAGAATTTCCTTGCGCTTCTCAGGATCTGCCGAGGCGCGCTGCTGTTTGGCGAGGGCGTCGACTTCCGCGCTCTTCCAGTAGCCATGCGAGACCCCGCTTTCGTACTCGAGGTTCAGAATCAGGTCGGCGTCCATGATCGTGATGCCGAGTGAGAACATGTAGAGGGCGGAGAGCTTGTCGCCGGTCCAGAGCGGGAAGAAGGCCGAAAACTCCATCGGCTGGAGCTCGACGTTGAGGCCCGCAACCTTGAGGTAGTTGCCCACCGCTTGCGCCACCTGATCGGCGAAGGCCCACCTGTTGTTTGGATACTGGAAAAGGATCTTCTCGCCCTTGTACCCCGCCTCGTCGAGGAGCTTCTTGGCCAAGCCAACATCATAGGCCGGTGGCTTCAGGTTGGGATCATAACCAAACAGCACTGGTGCGGCGATCTGGCCGAGCGGGACACCTGCTCCGCGGAGAAGCTTGGTTACGATCGCATCCCTGTCGATTGCGTGGTTGATCGCCTGTCGCAGCTTGACGTTCGCCAGGACCGGATTGTTGACGTTGATGCCGCCATAGACCGCCCTGTTGGCGCGGACACGCATGATCTTCACGCCAGGCTTGTTTGCCAGCGCGTCGACCAGGGACGGCGGAAGCACCGGTACGATGTCGAGTTCGCCCGACACAAGGGCAGCGGCGCGTGAGGCCTCGGACGGAACCGGTCTGACGACAACCTGGTCGACGGTCGGCTTGCCGCCCCAATATTCGGCGAAGGCGTCGAGTTCGAGAGCGGAGTCCTTGGTCCAGCGCTTGACGCGGAACGGGCCTGATCCGATGGGGGTCAGCGAGAACTGTTGCCCACCCATCGCCTCGTATCCCTTCTGCGGCACGATCGAGACGAGGGTGACCTGTCGGTCGAACGTGACGAAGGGCGAGGCCAGCTTGAACTCGATTCGATTGCCGTCGCGCTTCTCGATCGACCGGACTTCCGAGAGATAGGGCCGGACCGGCGATTTCGGATCGGCCATGATCTTCTTGTAGGTCCAGATGATGTCGTCGATCGTCAGTGGTGTGCCGTCATGGAACTTCACATCCGATCTGACCTTGAACACCCAGGTCTTCTGCTCGTCCGACGATTCCCAAGACTCGGCCAGGAGCGGGCCGACAGATCCGTCCGCCCGGATGTCCGTGAGCTGGTCATAAACGTTCAGAAACACGTTGATGCCGATCGCCGACGAGTCAACTGTCGGGTCGAGCGTCAGGACGTCCGAAACCTGTGAAACGGTGATCTTGCTGCCTTGCGCGGCGCCGGCGTCCGGGGTGGCTATGTTCACGCCCAGCCCGAGTCCACACGCCATGATGGCGCCCAACATGACCATCTTCGTGCTGGCCTTCGCCATCATGGG
>JBMOJG010000203.1:0-6122 GCA_049316925.1 Alsobacter sp.
CCGGCGGCCAGATCTACCGTCAGCCGCCGGCCGGGGCCGAACGACGCCCCGATGCGCTGTACGGCCTCGACGCCGGCCGCGCGGTGGCCATCCACGCTGCCGTGCCGGCATTGCGCGACCGCATCGATCACCGCCCCGGCACGCTGGTCTGGAACGTCTTCGGCAACCGCCTGGATACTCTCGGCCCGCAGGGCTACGGCGAACTCGCCTGTGACCGGCTGATGCTGGCGACCGGGGCGATGGACCGGGTCATCCCATTCCCGGGCTGGACCCTGCCCGGAGTGTTCACGCTGGGCGGCGCGCAGATCGCCCTGAAGGCCCAGGGCGTTGCCATCGGCCGCCGCGTCGCGCTCGTCGGCGCCGGGCCCTTGTTGCCGCTGGTCGCGCATCAGTACGCCGCCGCCGGCGCCACCATCGTGGCGGTGCTCGATGTCACGCCATTCTCGGCCCGCATCGCGGCGCTCGCCGGCATGGCGGCGATGCCGGGCATGCTGGCCCGCGGCCTCTGGTACACCACCCGCGTCGCTCTGCGCGGCATCCCCATGCAGTCCGGCGTGAAAGCCCTGCGGGCCGAGGGCGACGGCCATGTCGAGCGCCTGGTCTGGACCGCGGCCGACGGCCGCGAGCACCGTGTCGACTGCGACGGTCTCGCCGCCTCGTTCGGGCTGCGCAGCGAGAGCCAGCTGGCCGATCTTGCCGGCTGCGCGTTCGACTTCGACGCGCCGACGCGCCAGTGGATCCCGCGCCGCACTGCGGCAGGCCGGTCCTGCCTGCCGACGGTCTATCTCGCCGGCGACGGCGCCGGCATCGGTGGCGCCGATGTGGCCGAACTGCAGGGCCGGCGCACCGCCTGGGCGGTGCTGGAGGATCTCGGCCGGCCGGTTGACGCCGCGGCGGTCGCCCGGCTCGACGCGGCATTGGCCGCGCAGGCCCGCTTCAGGGCCGCGCTGGAGGCCGCCTGGCCCTATCCGTCCCATCTGGTGGACGCCATTGCCGACACCGAGGTCCTGTGCCGATGCGAGGGCATCACCGCCGGCGCCCTGCGCGAGGCGGTGACGGCGCGCGACGCCACCGAGGTCAACCGCGTCAAGGCCTTCACCCGCATCGGCATGGGCCGCTGCCAGGGCCGCGTATGCGGCCATGCCGCCGCTGAACTCGTCGCCCGCGCCCGGGCCTGCCCGGTCGAGGCCGCCGGCCGGCTGCGCGCCCAGCCGCCGGTGAAACCGATCCCGGTGCTGGCCCCGCCCGCCGCTGCGGAGGCAGCCGAATGACGGCCCGCCTGTCGTTTGACGTCGCCGTGGTGGGGGGCGGGATCGCCGGCTGCGCCGCCGCAATCGCCCTGCGCAAATCCGGCATGAGCGTCGTCGTGCTTGATCGCAACCGCTGCGGGGCCGGCGCCAGCGGCGTCAATTTCGGCGGCGTGCGCCAGCAGGGTCGCAACCTGCACGAGCTGCCACTGGCCCGCCGCGCCCGGTCGCTCTGGACCGACCTCGCGGCCCTCCTCGGCGAGGACATCGAGTTCGACGTCTCTGGCCACATCAAGCTCGCCCGCTCCGAGGCCGACATGGCCGAGCTGGAGCGCTACGCCGCCGACGCAGCCGAACGGGGGCTCGACCTGCAGCTGCTCGGCGCCAACACGGTGCGGGCCGAGCTGCCCTGGCTGGGTGAGGCCGTGGTCGGCGCGTCGCTGTCGCCGGAGGACGGACAGGCCAACCCGCGCGTCGTCGGCCCCGCCTACGCGCGCCTCGCCCGCCGGCTCGGCGTCGACATCCGCGAGCAGACCTGCGTCACCGCCGCGGCCGCCACGCTCTCCGGCTTCACGATCGAGGCCGACGGGCTGGAGGTGGCCAGCACCTGGCTCATTAACACCGCCGGCGTCTTCGGCGGCACGCTGGCGGGATGGTTCGGCGAGACCGCGCCGGTCGAGGCGCTGATGCCCAACATGCTGGTAACCGAGCCCTTGCCCTACTTCGCCAGCCGCTCCGTCGGGGTCTGCGGCGGCGATGTCTATCTGCGCCAGACGCGGCGCGGCAATGTCATCTTCGGCGGTGGCCGCGGCTGGGGCGATGCCGAGCTGGCCCGGTCCCGCCCGCTCGCCGAACAGTCGCTCGCCGGCATGCAGCGGACGCTGGCACTGGTGCCGCAGCTCGCAGGCACGCAGGTGATCCGCACCTGGACGGGCATCGACGGCCAGACGCCGGACAGGATCCCGGTCATCGGCCCCTCCCGCACCACGCCGCGGCTGGTCCACGCCTTCGGCTTCTCCGGCCACGGCTTCCAGCTCGCCCCGGCCGTCGGCGAGGTGCTGGCCGAACTGGTCCTCGCCGGCACGACGCCGACACCGATCGAACCCTTCGCCATCGACCGATTTTCCGAACCCGTGTCGAAACCGGCATCATCCCCGCACACGGAACATCGAAACGAGGGCTAGGCGCGGCACCGGCTGCCCGTCTACGATCCTTCACGCCCGCACACCATCGAGGAGTTCACGCATGACCCGGCATCTCGCAGCCTTCACCGCAGCCCTGTTCCTGTCCGCCGCACCGGCGGCCATGGCGCAGACGACCCTGAATGTCGGTATGGCGGCGGCCGATGTCAGCCAGCTCGACCCGCACCGCGCGACGACGACACAGGACAAGCCGGTCGTCGCCTGGATCTTCAACGGCCTGGTGCGCTTCGCCCCCGGGTCGGCCAGCCTCGAGGGGCTCGAGCCCGACCTCGCCGAAAAGTGGGAGAGCTCGCCCGACAAGCTCACCTGGACATTCACCCTGCGCAAGGGCGTGAAGTTCCACGGCGAGTGGGGCGAGCTGACCGCCGACGACGTCGTGTTCTCGCTGCGCCGCGCCGGCGACAGCAAGTCGTCGTCCTTCGCCGCCGACTATGCGGCCTTCGAATCCATCGAGGCGGTCGACCCTCGACGGTTCGCATCAAGCTCAAGCAGGCGATCCCGTCGCTTCTCGGCCTTGTCACCAACTACCACGGCGGCAACATTGTCAGCCGCAAGGCGGTTGAGGCGCTGGGTGCCGACTTCCGGTTGAAGCCGGTCGGCACCGGCCCGTTCTCCTTCACCGAGTACAAGCCGAACGAGAGCATCACGCTCGCCGCCCACAAGGGCTATTTCCGCGGCGCGCCGAAGATCGACCGCATCGTCTACCGCTTCATTCCCGCCGACAGCGCCCGCGACCTCGCCTTCACCTCGGGCGAGCTCGACCTGATCTATGGCCGCCAGGACCAGAAATGGGCCGAGCGCTTCAAGAAGGAGCCGGGCGTCGTCGTCGACGTGCTGCGCCCGTCAGAGCTGTCGGTCATCCACCTCAACACCACCATGAAGCCGCTCGACGACAAGCGCGTCCGCCAGGCGATCGCCCACGCGATCAACCGGCCCCAGATGGTCGCCTTCAAGGGCGAGCTGACCGCCGACCTGCCGAGCTCGGTCGTCCCCAACGGCTATCTGGGGACCGACGACAAGGCGCCGTTGCTGGCCTATGACGTCGCCAAGGCCAAGGCACTGCTGAAGGAAGCGGGCCTCGAGGGCGGCGTCACCGTCAAGAGCGTGCAGACAAGCCTGCCCACCATGCTCAACTCGATGCAGATCGTGCAGAGCCAGCTTAAGCAGGCCGGCGTCGACCTGCAGATGGAGGTTGTCGACCACCAGACCTTCCACGCCAACATCCGCAAGAACCTGAGCGGCGTCACCTACTACTCCGCCGCCCGGTTCCCGATCGCCGACGTCTACCTGACGCAGTTCTTCCACTCGTCGTCGATCGTCCAGACGCCGACGGCGGTGACCAACTTCTCCCACTGCAAGGTTGCCGACGCCGAGATCACGGCGGCGCGCAGCGAGCCCGATCCTGTCAAGCAGAAGGCGCTGTGGAAGACGGCCCAGACCAAGATCATCGAGGAGGTCTGCGCCGTTCCGCTGTTCGAGCAGCTGCAGGTGTGGGCCCACAAGACCAACCTCGACTTCGGCTACAAGCTCACCGACGCGATCCACCTCGGGCCGGTGATCACCGAGCTGACGACCAAGAAGTAAGGCGCGGCCTCCCGCGTGCTGCGCTTCGTCGCCAAGCGCCTGCTGCTGGCCATCCCCACTTTGTGGGCTGTGCTGACGCTGGTGTTCGTCCTGGTGCGGGTCGTCCCCGGCGACCCCACCATCGTCATCCTGGGTGACCAGGCGAGCCCGGCCGCCCGCGCAGCCCTGCGCGAGCGGCTCGGGCTCGACCGGCCGCTGATCGTCCAGTATGGCGAGTTCATGGGTCAGATCGGCCAGGGCGATCTCGGCCGCTCGCTGGTGACCAACCGGCCGATCACCACCGATGTCTGGGCCGTGCTGCCCTTCACCATCGAGCTGACGCTGGCCGCGCTGTTCATCGGCGTCGTCGTCGGCGTGCCGCTCGGCGTCGCCGCAGCGCAGCGGCGCGACGGCTTCGTCGACTGGTTCGCCCGGCTGTTCTCGCTTGCCGGCCTGTCCTTCCCCGCCTTCGTCTCCGGCATCCTGCTGCTGATCGCCTTTGCGGTGCAGCTGCGCTGGTTCCCGGTGATCTCCACCGCCAATGCGGCTGACCCGGTCGAGCGCATCCGCGCGCTGGTGCTGCCGGCCATCAATCTCGGCCTGATCATGGTCGCCTATGTGACGCGCGTGACTCGCTCCGGCATGCTCAAGGCGCTGGGCGAGGACTACATCCGCACGGCGCGCGCCAAGGGCATGCCGCACGCCACGGTCGTGTGGCGGCACGCGCTCCGCAACGTGCTGGTGCCGATCGTCACCGTCGTCGGCCTGTATCTGGGCGTGCTGATCGGCAATGCCGTCGTCACAGAGATCGTCTTCAACCGGCCCGGCCTCGGCAAGCTCATCGTCACGGCGCTGAACCAGCGCGATTATGCACTCCTGCAGGGCCTGATGGTCGTGTCGGCTTTCGCCATCGTCGTCGCCAACATCCTCACCGATCTCACCTATGGGCTCGTTGACCCGCGGGTGAAGACCCAGTGAGCGCCGCCGCCCCCGTCAGCCTCGCCGCGCCGTCGGCCTGGAGCCGGGCAACCCGCTCGGGCGGCCTCATCATCGGCCTCGTCCTGGTCGTGGCTCTGGTCGCCGTCGCCGCCCTCGCCCCCTGGGTGGCACCCTACGATCCCGATGCGCAGGACGTCGTCAACCGGCTGGGCGATCCCTCCGCCGCGCACTGGTTCGGCACCGACGAGTTCGGCCGCGATGTCCTCTCCCGCGTGATCTGGGGGGCCCGCATCTCGCTCTTCGTCGGCTTCGTGGCGACCATGGCGGGAGTCGTGATCGGCACCGTGATCGGCATCGTGTCGGGCTACTATGGCGGCTGGGTCGACCGGGTGATCACCGCCTGCACCGACGTGCTGCTGAGCTTCCCACAGCTCATCATGGGCCTGATCCTGGTTGCCGTGCTGGGCCCGAACCTGCAGAACCTGATCCTCGCCATCGCAGTGACAGCGGTGCCGGCCTTCGTCCGCGTCGCGCGCGGCTCCACGCTGGCGATGAAGGAGCGCGATTTCGTCGATGCCTGCCGGGCGCTGGGCTATGGCGACCTGCGCATCATGTTCCTGCACGTGCTGCCCAACATCCTCGACGAGGTGGTGGTGATGGCCTCGCTGTGGCTCGCCACCGCCATCCGCACCGAATCGACCCTGGCGTTCATCGGCCTCGGCGTGCCGCCGCCGACCGCGACCTGGGGCGGCATCGTCCGCGAGGGCTTCGACAATCTGCTCGACGCGCCCTGGATGAGCGTCTTCCCGAGCCTGGCCATCCTGGCGGTGATGATCGCCCTCAACCTCATCGGCGACGGCCTGCGCGACGCCACAGACCCGAGGGCACCGCAATGAGGGCCGGCCGGTGAGCGTCGCCATCCAGCACGGCTCGCGCGCGCCCGCCGCCGACGTACCGCTGGCCGTCGAGGGGCTGACGACCTCGATTCGCATTGCCGGACGCTGGTTCGACGCCGTCCGCGACGTGTCCTTCACCGTCGCGCCGGGCGAGACGCTGGCGCTGGTGGGCGAATCCGGCTGCGGCAAGAGCCTGACGGCGCTGTCGATCATGGGCCTGTTGCCGGCAGGCGTCGGCCGCGTCAGCGCCGGGACGATCCGGGTCGACGGCACCG
>JBMOJG010000204.1:0-6115 GCA_049316925.1 Alsobacter sp.
GGCGATGGCGAGGGGCCGGCGCGACGGATCGCGGCGGCGATCGGCATCACCGACGTGACCTTCGGGGTGAAGCCGGATGGCAAGGCGGCCGCGGTGACGGCGTGGCGGGCTGCCGGTGGAACCGTCGCCATGGTCGGCGACGGCATCAATGACGCGCCGGCACTGGCAGCCGCCGATGTGGGGATCGCGATGGGCGGCGGCGCCGACGTGGCGGTGGAGACCGCTGGCCTGTCGCTGATGCGGGGCGATCCCAGGCTCGTGCCGGCGGCCCTTGATCTGTCCCGGCGGACGGTCGCCACCATCCGGCGCGGCCTGTTCTGGGCCTTCGCCTACAATGTCGTCGGCATTCCGCTGGCAGCGTTCGGCGTGCTGTCGCCGGTGTTCGCCGGCGCCGCCATGGCACTGTCGAGCGTCAGCGTCGTGCTCAACGCGCTGTGGCTGCGGCGCTGGCGGCCGGACCTCGGCTGATAGGCTGAGGTTTGCGCCACGGCACGAATTCCGGTGAAATGGTGTATCTGCCGACCACCGGATTGTGCCGATGCCGTCATCTTATCCCTCCCTGCCGTACGGCTCGCGCGCCTTTGCCCGGCTGGAGGCGCTGCGCCGGTTCACCGACGTGCCCGGGCAGATCCATCGTCTGTATCTCTCACCCGCGCACCGCCTGGCGGTCGACGCGGTCGCCGACATGATGCGTGCGGCCGGCTGCGACAGCGTGCATGTGGACGCGCTGGGGACGGTGGTGGGCCGTTACGAGGCGGTCCAGCCGGGACACCCCGCGCTCATGATCGGCTCGCATATCGATTCGGTGAAAGACGCCGGCGCCTATGACGGCACGTTCGGCGTCGTTGCCGGGATCGGCATCGTCGAGGTGCTGCACGAGACGGGCCGGCGGCTGCCCTTCGCGGTGGAGCTTCTGGCGTTCGGCGACGAGGAAAACGTCCGCTTTCCCACCACCCTGTCGTCGTCACGGGCGCTGGCGGGCACGTTCGATCCAGCCGCGCTGGACGGCCGGGACGAGGCCGGCGTGCGTTTCGCCGACGCGCTGGTGCAGTTCGGCGGCGATGCGGAGGGCATTGCGGGCCTGGCGCGGCGCCGGGAGGACGTGCTGGGATATGTCGAGTTGCATATCGAGCAGGGTCCGGTGCTGGACGGGCGCGACCTGCCGGTCGGCGTGGTCACGGCCATCGCCGGATCAACCCGGTTTCGGGTGCGCCTCACCGGCACGGCCGGCCATGCCGGCACAGTGCCGATGGGAATGCGTCACGACGCGCTGGCGGCAGCGGCCGAGATGATCCTGGCCGTCGAGCGCGTTGCGGGCGAGGTCCCCGGGACGGTGGCCACCGTGGGCCGGATCGCCGCCGAACCGGGGGCGGTCAACGTCATTCCGGGCGGCGCCAGCTTCACGATCGACGCCAGGGCACCTGTCGATGCCGACCGTCACGCAATGGTGGCCACCATGACGACGGCACTGCAGGCCATCGCGGTGCGCCGCGGCGTGGGGCTGGTGCTCGAGTCGTTCCTCGAATCCGCCGCCTGCCCGTGTGACGGGCAGCTGCGGGCGCGGTTGTCAGCGGCCATCTCGCGTCGCCAGATCCCTGTGCTGGAGCTGGCCTCGGGGGCAGGCCACGACGCCATGGCGATGGCAGCCCTGTGCCCGGTCGGCATGCTGTTCGTCCGCTGCGCGGGCGGGATCAGCCACAATCCGGCCGAATCCATGACGATCGCGGATGCCGACGTCGCGATCGCGGTCCTGCTCGACTTCGTCCTCGCGTTCCAGGCCTAGGAGCCGCTCCGCTCCGCACCTCGCGGGGCATTGCGCGGCTCGTTAGCCGTGACGGCGGGTCTCCGGTGGAGGAGCCACCGCAAGCGGCGCGTGCGCGACCGCTCAGTCCGCGCTGCGGGCGCGGAGCGACTGCAGGGTCGTGAGCCTGAACCAGTCGGGACGCTTGAACAGGATGCGCAGGGGTGTCGAGCGCGTCACCCGCTCGAGCAGCAAGGCACCGCCGACGGCCGCGGCGGTGACGAGGAGCGAGACGATGCCGATATCGGTCACGAGCCCCGCGCTGACCAGCACTGCCCGGACGCCCGCCATTGGCAGGAAGAACGCCACGTAGATAATCAGCGATCTCTGGCCGCAGAAGGCAATCCAGCCGGCCATTCCGAAGCGCGCCAGCAGTGCCGAAACCGCGATGAGCGCCGCCGCACCGGTCAGGCCGAGGGCGAGGCTCAGCCCCGGCATCGCCGAAACGCGTATTCCGTCCGCCATGAAAGTCGTGGTCAGGGCGGCATCGACCATGGCAAACGAAAAAATCAAGCCGGCAGCCCAGGCCGGGCGAGCCACAACCTGACGCGTCATGCTGAAGACGGCAGGCGCCAGCGTCGCACCGGCCACGAAATAGACCCAACGGGCGGCGAAGTGATCGACAAGCGTCCAGCCGGTCTGGATCCGGGCCGTTTCCAGCAGCGCCGCCGCCAGGAACACCAGCGGTGCGGGAACATCCCGGAACAACCGGCCCGCCAGGAAGAAGACCGGGAGCAGATAGATGAACCACAGCATGGAGTAGGGCTGCACGGGCGCGAGCACGAATTGCAGCATGACGGCGTAGTCACCGTGCGCGATCAGCCCGGGGGAGCGAACGAGAAAGTGGATGATGACCCACAGCCCATAGAAATAGACGAAGTAAACAACCTTGCGGTCAAGATAGTCCGGCCAGCTCCGCTGCAGCGCACGCGCCATGAACAGGCCGGCGACGACGAAGAAGGCCGGGATGCGAAACGGCCGGGCAAACTCGACGACGGCGTGCAGGAAGCCATCGCCGCCCATTGCCTCGCCGACGCCCTTGGTTGAGTGCAACATCACCACCAGGATGATGCAGAGCCCCTTGGCGTAGTCGACAAATCCGTGCCGTCCAGCCGCCGGTCCTTCGTTCCGGATTGCTACATCCGTGCTCATGAACCACCTCGATTGTCCCGGGCGAGGACGGTTGTCCCTGCCGTGGCCAGTTCCGAAGGAGACGCAGCCTCTTCCGGATACCCGCGGTGGTTGTGTGCAATCGGCATTCCGTTGCGGCGGTGCCCGTTGGCATTCGGGTTCCGGGTCGTTAACGATTCGTTAATATCGACAGGAACCAGAGCCATGCTGCACGCCAATCGCCAGATCCTCCTAGCTGGCCGCCCGGACGGCGCCCCCACTCCGGCCCATTTCAACCTGGTCGAGGGACCGGTGCCGGAGCCGGGGCCCGGGCAGGTTCTGGTCCGCCACCTGTGGCTGTCGCTCGACCCCTATATGCGCGGCCGGATGAGCGCCGCCCGATCCTATGCCAAGCCGGTCGAGATCGGTGGCGTCATGGTCGGCGGCACGGTGGGACGGGTCGAGGCCTCGCTGGCTGACGGCTTTGCCCCCGGCGACCTCGTGCTCGGCCATGGCGGCTGGCAGGACTATTCGGTCGCCAGACCGGCCGAGTTGCGGCGGCTGGACCCGTCTGTTGCCCCGCTAAGGACAGCGCTGGGCATTCTCGGCATGCCGGGCATGACGGCCTATACGGGCCTTCTCGAGATCGGCAAGCCGAAGGCGGGCGAGACCGTGGTGGTGGCGGCGGCAACCGGGCCGGTGGGCTCGCTGGTCGGGCAGATCGCAAGGCTGAAAGGCTGCCGGTCGGTCGGGATCGCAGGCGGAGCGGACAAATGCCGTGCGCTGGTCGAGGAGTTCGGCTTCGACGCGGCCGTCGACCACCGGGCCGACGACTTCCCGGCCCGCCTGGCCGCGGCCTGCCCGGCAGGGATCGACGTCTATTTCGAAAATGTCGGCGGCCGGATCTGGGACACGGTTGCGCCGCTGTTCAACGACTTCGCCCGGATCCCGGTGTGCGGTCTCGTCTCTCTTTACAATGCGACCACGCTGCCGGACGGGCCTGACCGCACGCCGCAGCTGATGCGGGCCGTGCTGACGCGCCGCCTGACGATCCGCGGCTTCATCGTGTGGGACTTCGCCGCGATGGAGGCCAATTTCCTGCGCGACGTCTCCGGCTGGATGCGGGACGGCACGGTGCGCTATCGCGAGGACATTGCCGAAGGGCTCGAAAATGCCCCGGACCGCTTCATCGGGATGCTCGAAGGGCGCAATTTCGGCAAAGCGCTGGTGCGCATTGCGCCGGAGTGAATCCAATTTCCGCGAATCATGCCGATTCGCTAAATTTTTTCATTGTTCAGTCGGCAAGATCTCACACGGATCCGGTAGGGCCTTGAGGGTCCGGTCGCCGGTGTCGACCGCGAATGGAGACGGAGTATGAAAATCTTTGCAAAGACAGCGCACATGCTGCGTCTCGGAGCCTGTGCGGTCGCCGGCCTGTGGTGCGTCAGCGCCATGGCGCTGGATGCGCCGAAGGGCCCGGTGCTGCTGACCGTCTCGGGCGCGATCTCGTCGCCCAACGCCGGCGCGACAGCCCAGTTCGACCGCGCGATGCTCGCCGCGCTGCCGCAGCGGACCACCGAGGTGGAGACGCCGTGGACCAAGGGCGTCACCAAGTTCGAGGGCCCGCTGGGCGCGGCAATGCTCGATGCGGTCGGTGCCAAGGGCACCATCCTGAAGGTCACGGCGCTCAACGACTATGCGGCGGAGATCCCGGTGGAGGACTTCCGCAAGTGGCCGGTGATCCTTGCCATGAAGCGCGACGGGGCCGACATGCCGGTGCGCGACAAGGGGCCGCTGTTCGTGATCTACCCGTTCGACGTGGACAAGGCGCTGTATAATGAGAAGTACTTCAACCGGTCCGTGTGGCAGGTAAAGTCGATCGAGATCCGCTGAGCCGTCCATGCAGGCCGCCTTTGTCGCCCTCCAGGCGCTCCTGCGCCATCGGACCCTCGCCGCGCTGGTGGCGATCGGGCTGGTGCTGCTGGGAACAATCATCTGGACCTTTGTCGTCCTGAGCCACCGCCAGCGCGACATCGCGGACAGTGTCCGCGAAGACGCACTGTGGGCAGCCTTCCAGCTCGACAAGGAGTCAACGAAGCTGCAGGCGGCCATCGATGCGCGGCTGGCCGGCGACCCAGGCACCGACATGGCAGCCGTCATGCTGCGCTTCGACATCCTGTACAGCCGGGTGGTGGTGGTGCGTGACGGCGACTTCCATCGCCGGTTCGGGACGAGTCCGGCCGTGGAGAAGCTGGCCCTCGACGTTCAGACGCGCATCGCCGCCCTGTTGCCGGGATTCGACTCGCTGGACACGGTGAAGGATCCGCAGACCACCCTCACGCAGCTTCGCGACGGCATCGTCGGCCTGCGGGGGGTCACCGAGCAGCTGGTCGTGACCACCAACCGGCTGCGCAACGACATCCAGGTCGAGCAGCGCGAGGCCACTGTCAACACCTATGCGCGGCTGGCCATTGCCGTGGCCGCGCTCACGGCCGCGATGCTGGCCGTGATGGTTCTTCTGGCCCGTCAACTGCAGCAGATGCAAGAGGCGCAGCGACGGCTCGAGACGCTGAGCGCCGAGCGCGCCGAGCAGGCGGCCGCCGCCGATGCGGGCAACCGCGCCAAGTCGGCCTTCCTGGCAACGATGAGCCACGAGATCCGGACGCCGCTGAACGGGCTGATCGGCAGCGTCGACCTGCTGCGCGACACCGGGCTCTCGGGCGAACAACTGCGCCACGTGCAGGTGATCCGCGAATGCGGCGATGCGCTGCTGTCCCTGATTGACGACCTGCTCGACATTTCCAAGCTCGAATCTGGAACGATCCAGATCGAGGCGCGGCCATTCGACATCACCACGCTGGTGCGCGGCGTGTTCGACGTGTTGGCGACGCGGGCCGGCGCCAAGGGAATCGCCCTCATGATCGACTGCCCCGATGTCGGCATGACGTCGGACCCGACCCGGATCCGTCAGGTGCTGCTGAACCTGGTCGGCAATGCGGTGAAGTT
This sequence comes from Alsobacter sp., assembly GCA_049316925.1. GTDB lineage: Bacteria > Pseudomonadota > Alphaproteobacteria > Rhizobiales > Beijerinckiaceae > Alsobacter. Next base: position 5,918 of record JBMOJG010000204.1, read on the forward strand.
CACCGAGCGCGGCTCGGTGCTGCTGCGCGCGCGCCTGCAGCCCGGTGCACCGGCCGGCGCACTACGGGTGCGCTTCGAGGTGCGGGACACCGGCATCGGCATCCCTGCCGACCGCCTGCCCCACATGTTCAGCGCCTTTGAGCAGGCCGATGCCTCGACGACACGGCGTTTTGGTGGCACCGGACTGGGGTTGGCCAT
>JBMOJG010000205.1:0-6055 GCA_049316925.1 Alsobacter sp.
GGCCGGCGGCGGCCACTGCGGCGGCGATCTCGGCAGGGGTCGAGGCGTCGATCGCGCCGCCGGCGACGACCTCGACAGCGACATCCGGCCCGATCACCGCCCGAACCCCGTCGGCCAGCGTCACCGCCGTGTGTGGATCGCCATGCGCCGACCACGGGCCCAGCGTGTCGGCCCCCGATGCGCCAAGCGGGCCGATCACCGCGATGCGGCTCAGCTTCGGCGAGAACGGCAGGGTCTCGTTATCGTTCTTCAGCAGGACGAGCGACTTCTCGGCGAGCCGCAGCGCCGCCTGCCGGTGCGCCGGCTGGCCGATCACCGCCACCTCCCGCGCCGGATCGGACCGGCGGAAGGGATCGTCGAACAGGCCGAGATCCTCCTTCAGCGCCAGCACGCGCCGCACCGCGTCGTCGAGCAGGCCCTCGGGCACGGAACCCTCGCGCACGAGGTCGGCCAAATGGTCGACATAGGTGCGGCTTTCCATGTCGATCTCGGTGCCGCCGGCAAACGCCTGGCGGACGGCCTCGCGTGGCGTCTCCGCCACGCCATGGACCGTCAACTCCTCGACGGCGCCGAAATCGCTGACGACGACGCCGCCAAAACCCCATTCGCCCCGCAGGATGTCGCGCAGCATCCGCGCATTGGCAACGCCCGGAACGCCATCGACGGCGTTGAACGCCGACATCACGCAGGGCGCCCCGGCCGCAATCGCCGCCTGGAAGGGCGGCAGCTGCGTCTCGCGCATGGCCCGTTCCGACAGGTCCATGCCACTGTAGTCGCGCCCGCCCTCGGTGGCCCCGTTGCCGGCGAAATGCTTGACGCAGGGCGCCACCGCATCCGCCGCCTGCATGCCGCGGCCGATCAGGCCGCGCACGCGAGCCGCCGCGATCCGGGCGCCGAGCCAGGTCGATTCGCCGGAGCCCTCCGCGACGCGTCCCCAGCGCGGATCGCGCGAGACGTCGACCATCGGCGCGAACAGCCAGTTGACGCCGGCCGCCGAGGCCTCCCGCGCCGCAATGCGCTCGCTCTCCTCGATGCTCTCGAGATCCCAGCTCGCGGCCTGACCAAGCGGGATCGGAAAATGGTGCGGTAGCCATGCAGCACGTCGAAGCCCAGCAGCAGCGGGATACCGAGCCGGGTTTCGCGGACCGCCATCTCCTGCAGGCTGCGCGTGTAGGCCGCCCCGTAGACGTTGAAGAGACCGCCGGCTTGCCCCGACAGCACGGCCGCCCGCACATCCGAGCGCGTGTACGGGCCTGTCACCGCATGATGGCCCGACACCAGGTTCAGCTGGCCGACTTTCTCCTCGAGGGTCATGTGCGCCAGCAGCGCCTCGACGCGGGGGCGAGGCTGGACCGGTGGGCCGGACGCAAGAGCCTGCGAGGCCGGAGGAAGGAGGCCGGCGAGCGCGACAAGCGACGCCGCGGCGAGAACAGTCTGGACAGGACGAAACGGCATGGAAATCCGCAAGCTGGAGCGTATCCAGCTTAGGAGGGCAGGCGATGCGCCGCAATCCGCCCCTACTGGCCCGGCAGCACCAGCACCTTCGGCGTCTCGGGCAGGGTCATCCGGGATACGACCACGCTGCTCCTGTCGGAAAGCTCGACGGGCCAGGACTTGCGCGCCTGATCCAGGAAGCGGTTGAGGGTGGTCGGACCGAAATAGTGCATCGGGATGATCAGCGGTGCATTGATCGCGGTCAGCACCTCCATCATCCCCGCCAAATCCAGGGTCCAGCTGCCGTCGACCGGCACCAGCACCACGTCGATCCGGCCGAGCAGCTTCAGGTGGCCGGGCAACAGCGTGTGATGCAGATGCCCCAGATGCGCCACGCAAAGCCCCGCTGTCTCGAAGACGAAGATCGAATTGCCATCCCGTTCGGTACCCCCGCCATAGTCGCGGATGCTCGTCGCGACGTTGCGGACGCGCATGTCGCCCAGCGTCACGTCGTGCTGGGCACTGCCGCCGCGCGGGTTCCAGCCGCGCAGCACGTGCTTGATCGCAGGGTCCGGCCGGTTGGTGTAGTGGGTCGAGTGCGCATGGTTCATCGTCGCGATGTCAGGAATCTCCAGCGGCCGCACATAGTCGTTGTAGTCCGTCGCGGCCCGGATGCCGCCGGGGCTCTCGATCACGAAGGTCGAGTGGCCGATGAAGGTGAGGCCGACCTCGCCGGGCGCCATCGCCGCCCTGTGGATCGGCAGGCCACGTGAGGAGATCAGCCCGATGCACGGCTCGCGGTCATCGGCAGCGGCAACCGATGAAAGAACCAACAGGGCAAGGGCGGCGATGCGCGTCAGGATGGCAGACATGCGACAGCTCCCGGCAACGGCGATCCGTTAGTCTAGCGCAGGTGATACGGTCCGACAGGGTGGCGCCGTGCCGCGGCCTGCCGAAATGTACGGCAACCTCTGCTGCAGAAGCGGCACTGCGACCTCTTTCCGTCAATGCGATCGACAGGCCTGCCGCGAATATTTACCGACATCACCGCTTCGCCCTTTTCTGGCCGCTTTCGGTGAGCGATTATTAAGACTCTCCGGGCGACCCTGCCTGGATCAAGCGTGGAAAGGCGCGGCAATGGCTGGAACGACACGATCCCGTCTCGGGGGTCTCCGCGAACTGGCAGGCCGCATCGCCGACTGGCTGGGCGATGTCCTGCCACGCCCTGCCGCTAAGCCGATTCCGGTGCGGGTTCCGGTACGCCGGCCCGCTCGCCCGAATCGCTGATACGTCCGCGCCGCTGCGTTCAGTGCGGCAGTCCCACATAGTTTTCCGCAAGCGCGGCCAGCGCAGCCTGCGACGACACCAGATAGGCCAGCTCGGCGTCCTGGATGCGCCGCGCGAAGCCGCCGCTGTCCGGGAAATCGTGCAGAACTGACGTCATCCACCACGAAAACCGCTCGGCCTTCCAGACCCGCGCCAACGCCCGCGCCGAATAGGCATCGATCCCGCTGTCGCGGCCGGCCCGGTAGTGCTCGATCAGGCCTTCGGCCAGGTAGCGCACGTCGCTGGCGGCGAGGTTCAGGCCCTTGGCGCCAGTCGGCGGCACGATATGGGCGGCATCACCGGCCATAAACAGTCGCCCGAACCGCATCGGCTCGGCGACGAAGCTGCGCAGCGGCGCGATGGATTTCTCGATCGACGGGCCGCGCACCAGGGCAGCCGCCGTCTCCGGGTCGAGCCGTACCGCAATCTCGTCCCAGAAGCGATCGTCGCTCCAGGCGTCGACACGTTCATCCGCCGCGCACTGGACGTAGTAGCGGCTGCGCGTCGGTGACCGCATCGAGCACAGCGCGAAACCGCGGGGATGCCGCGCATAGACCAGCTCGTGCGACGCCGGCGGCACATCCGCCAGGATGCCCAGCCACCCGAACGGATACACCCGCTCGAACAGGCTGAGAACCGTGTCGGGAATGCTGGCCCGGCTGACGCCGTGGAAGCCGTCGCAACCGGCCACGAAGTCGCACGCCAGCGCCACGCGCTCGCCGTTCCGGGTGTAATGGACGACCGGCGAGGCACCGTCGAGCCCCTCCAGAACCACGTCCTCGGCGTCATATTCGCTCGGCGCACCGGCGGCCTCGCGCGCCACCATCAGGTCCCGCGTGACCTCGGTCTGGCCGTAGACGGTGACGGTGCTGCCGCCCGTCAGCCCGCGCAGGTCGACCCGGTGCCGGGCGCCGTCGAAGCTCAGCGCGAACCCGTCATGGACCAGCCCTTCCCGGTGCAGCCGATCGCCGACGCCGGCCTCGTCGAGCAGCGCGACGGTGCCGCGCTCCAGCACGCCGGCGCGGATCCGCGACAGCACATGCGCCCGGTCGCGCCGCTCCAGCACCACCGTGTCGATCCCGGCCCGGTGGAGCAACTGGCCGAGCAACAGCCCCGAGGGGCCCGCACCGATGATCGCAACCTGGGTCCGCATGCGTGCTCTCCCTGTCATTTTCCGATCCTGTGTAGATCAGGCCTGCTGGGCGTTCCATGGACGCCACCGTCTTTGTCCGGTACTTTTTCGGTCGTGCCGCCTGTCCGTTCCATCCCCGCCTACGACCTGTACGGCGACCCGCTGCGCGAGCCGGTGCCCGGTTTCCTGCATGTGGAACGGATCCGCACCCGCGCCGCCATCCACGCCTGGCGCATCGGCCCGCACCGACATGGCGACCTGTTCCAGCTGTTCTTCGTCGCGCGCGGCGGCTGTCATGCGCTGATCGAGGGGCGGGAAATCCGGCTCGATGCCCCCTGGCTGCTGTGGCTTCCCGCCGGCACGGTGCATGGCTTCGCCTTCGATCCCGACACGGACGGCGTCGTCGTCACGGCCGCGGCCGACTGCCTCGCTGCCGCGACCGCGCGCGACGGCGGCATTGACTTCGCTGCCTTGCATGAGAGCGTCGTCTCGCTGCCCGCACCCGACACAGGGCCCGGGCCGGTCGCGATCGGCGTGCTCTGCGAGGCCCTGTCGGCCGAGGCGGCGTCCAGCACCGTCGCCGCCCGCCCGGCCCAGGCCGCCCTGTTCGACCTTCTGCTGGTGGCGCTGGCCCGGCTGCAGGCCCCGGCTCTGCAGCCTCAGCGCGACGCGCACACCGTGCTGTTCGCGCGCTTCCGTACTCTGGTTGACGCCCATGTGCGCGACCGCTGGAGCATCGCCGACTTCGCCGCGGCGCTCGCCGTGACCCCGGACCGGTTGCACGCGACGGCGATGCGCGTCGCCGGCCGGCCGCCCGTCGTCGTGGTGCACGACCGGCTGGTCATCGAGGCGCAGCGCGCGCTGGTCTATACCGGCATGACGGTAGCGGAGATTGCCTTCGACCTCGGCTTCCGCGACCCGGCCTATTTCTCGCGCTTCTTTGCCAAACGGGTCGGCCGTCCGCCCGCAGCATTCCGCCGCGATCCGTCAACCTAGCCCCCCGCCGGGCGACGTTGACAGGTCTCTTCCCCCCGCGCAGGTTCCCTGAACGGAGAAGCGGATGCGTGTCGCACTGGTGTCGGGGGCGAACCGGGGCATTGGCCTGGCCATCGCCCGGGAGGTGAAGGCGGCGGGCTATGCCTTGTCGCTCGGCGTCCGCAACCCCCAGTCCGTTCCGGCCGATCTGCTGGGACCCGACACGCAGGTTCACGCCTACGACGCGGCTTCCGCCAGCGAGGCCGCCTGGGTTGACGCCGCGGTCGCGCGTTTCGGCCGCATCGACGCGCTTGTCAACAATGCCGGCATCGCTCCCTTCGTCGGCTTCGAGGAGGGCTCGGACGAGGACCTCGACGCGCTGCTGGAGGTCAACGTCAAGGCGCCGTTCCGGCTGGTGCGTGCCGCGCTTCCGCACCTCAAGGCTGCCGGGGCAGGCCGCGTCGTGACCGTCGCCTCCCTGTCGGGCAAGCGCGTGCTGGGGCTCAATGCCGGCTACCAGATGGCAAAGCACGCCGCCGTGGCGCTGTCGCATGCCACCAGGCGCATCGGTTGGGAGCACGGCATCCGCGCCACGGCTCTCTGCCCCGGCTATGTCGACACCGATCTCACCGCAGGGGTGGACTTTCCGCGCGAGGAGATGAGCCGGCCCGAGGATCTCGCCCGCCTGGTCATCACCGTGCTGCAGCTGCCCAACACCGCCTCGGTGGCCGAACTCCTCGTCAACTGCCGCTTCGAGCCGATGCTGTGAGCGGGCCGCAGTTTCACCGCCTCATCGCACGCACAGGGTCGTCCATCGCCTTCACCATCGACGGCGCGCCCGCGCAGGCGCAAGCTGGCGATACGCTGATGACCGCCATCCTGCTCAACGCGCCTGCCCTGCGGCGCGGCGAGTTCGGCGACGCCATGCGGGCCGGCTTCTGCCTGATGGCGGCCTGCCAGGATTGCTGGGTCCGGCTCGCCGACGGCCGTCGCCTGCGCGCCTGCACGACCCCGGTGGAGCCGGGCATGGCCGTGCAGACCGGAGCCTCGGATGGCTGATCCCGTCGTCGCCATTGTCGGCGCCGGGCCGGCCGGCCTGCGCGCCGCCGAGACGCTGGCACTGGCCGGCCTGCGCCCGGTGCTGCTCGACGAGGCCGCCCGCCCCGGCGGCCAGATCTACCGCCAGCC
>JBMOJG010000206.1:0-6049 GCA_049316925.1 Alsobacter sp.
CATCGCCTCGAATGGAAGGGTTCCGCGTCATAATCCGTGCCCCTGACCGTCCCGAAACGGGACCCGCAGGGCGCGGCACAGTCTCTGCTCGCAAACGTTGGGCCGCAGACTGTCTGCATCATTGACGGGTGGCCGTTAACCGTCGGGGAAGGTCGGCCGGGAGTCGACAATCCCGGCAAGACTTCGTTCAGGGCCCGTCCCGCAAGACAGGGTCGCATGCCAGCGGGAGAACGCCGTGTCGCTAGCCGAGATCGTCCGGACTGACGTCCAGGCCTCGTCCGCACCGCCGCAGGCGCGTCATCCCGGGCGCGTGCTGATCATCGTCGAGAACCTGCCGGTGCCGTTCGACCGGCGGGTCTGGTCGGAGGCCACAACGCTCCGTCTCGCCGGCCATGAGGTGTCGGTGATCTGCCCGTTCGGGCCGGACGCCACCGCAGCCCACGAGGTGATCGACGGCATTCACATCTACCGGCATCCGCTGCCGCTCGAGGCCAAGGGCAAGCTCGGCTACCTGCTCGAATATGCCAGCGCTCTGTTCTGGGAGTTCCGGCTGTCGCTGAAGGTGCGACGCCAGCGCGGGTTCGACGTGATCCAGGCCTGCAACCCGCCCGACCTGATCGTGCTGGTTGCGGCGGTGCACCGGCTGTTCTTCGGAACGCGGTTCATCTTCGACCACCATGACCTCAACCCGGAGCTGTTCGAGGCGAAGTTCGGCAAGCGTGGACCGTTCTGGCACCTGCTGGTGCTGATGGAAAAGCTGACCTTCGCGATGGCCGACATGTCGATCGCAACGAACGAATCCTACAAGGCAATCGCCGTGTCGCGCGGCGGCATGGATCCCGACAATGTCGCGGTCGTCCGCTCCGGCCCCAACCTCACCCGGGTGCGCCGGCTGCAGCCCGACCCGGCCTGGCGCAAGGGCCGCAAGCACCTGGTCGCCTATGTGGGCGTGATCGGACGCCAGGAGGGCATCGACCTGCTGCTCGACTCCGTCCGCCATATCGTCGCCACGAAGGGACGCACCGACATCCAGTTTGCCATCATGGGGTCGGGTCCGGAATGGGACGCGGTGAAGGCGCAGTCGGAGGCAATGGGTCTGGCCGACTACGTCACCTTCGCCGGACGGGTCGACGACCACACGCTGATGACCGTGCTGTCGACGGCCGATGTCTGCGTCAACCCGGACCGCCCGGGCGTCATGAACGACAAGTCGACCATGAACAAGATCATGGAGTACATGGCGCTCGGCAAGCCGATCGTGCAGTACGATCTCACCGAAGGTCGCGTCTCGGCCGGCATCGCGTCGCTCTATGCGCGCAACACCGACACGGCGGATTTCGGCGATCTCATCGTGGCGCTGATGGACGATCCGGCGCTGCGCGCGCGGATGGGCGACTTCGGCGAGCGCCGCGTGCGTGAGGTTCTGTCCTGGCCGCACGAGGCGCCGAAGCTCGTCGCCGCCTATGACCGCGTCCTGGCGCCGCGCAACAAGGGCTGAGCGGACACCGCGTTCGGCGGCGCCACCCCCACCTATCCGCAAGACAAGCACCGGCCGGGTTGGGTCTTGGCGTTCTCAGGCCAGCAGGATGCCGGTGACCTTGGGGCCCGTGACACCCAGCGCCTGCAGGCTGTCGACGAGATCGGCGCGGCGTGTCCTGCCGACCTGGCAGACAAGCAGGATCTCGTCGGCAGCGCCGATGAAGCCGAACACCGTCGGGTCCTGCAGTGGCGAGGCGGCATCGACGATGATCACGCCGAAGTCGCGGGCTGCCGCCGTCAGCGTGCCGGTGACCGTCGACGACAGCGGCGTTGAGCCTGTAGCGCCCACCGATGGCAGCATGGCCACGCCCGTCTCCGTATCGACGACGATGCTCTTCGCCAGCGGTGCGCCCTCCAGCAGCACGCCCGCCGTATGGCCCGGCGCGCTGACACCCAGCCGGTGCGACAGGACACCGTTCTGGAGGTCGCCGTCGACCAGCAAGGCCGGCCCGAGATTGATGTGTCCGGCAATGGCGAGGTCATACGCGATGGTGCGCTTGTCGGACGAAGCGCCAGCGGCGACGAAAAGGACCACGTAGGGACGGTTGCGCACACGCCGGGCCCAGCCCTGGGCGATCCGGTGCAATCCGGGCAAGGTCGCAAACGCTCCTGGCACGGCAGGCTTGCGACGCGGCAACTCGGCCAGCACAGGAAGACCTGCGGCCTGCTCGACCTGGCGACGGTCGAAGAGCCGGTCATCGGTCTGGTCGCGCAGGATCGCCAGACCAAGGCCGAGCATCAGTCCGACGACGATGCCGCCGGCGAGGATCATTGCCTTCGACGTCCCAGAGGGAACCTGCGGTTGAAGCGCTCGCGAGATGAACCGCGCATTCGACGTGTTGATGCCGCGCTGCTCGTTCAATTCGCCCGACCGGGACAGGAACGAGGCGTAGACGACGCGGCTCGCCTCGGCGTTGCGCTCGAGCGCGCGCAGGCGTACCGAGGCGCCGCCGGTCTCCGTGACCTGGCGCTTGAGATCGTCGAGCTTGGCGGTCAGCGAGGCCTCGCTGGCACGGCTGCGCTCATAGTCCTGGCGGACCGTCGCCACGTAGCGGGCCAGTTCCTGGGCGACCGCCCGGCGCATCTCGGCCGTCTGCGCGGCGATCGAGACCACATCGGGATGGCGCGGCCCGAGCCTCGCGCGAATGTCGGCCTCGAGGCGCAGCACGTCGGCATAGCGGCTGCGAAGCTGGGCCATGGCGGGGGAGTCGAGGGCGTCAAGTGCCGAGACGTCGGTGAGGGGCATGCGCTGCAGGCGCTGAACCTGCTCGTAGCGAGCCTGCTGCTCGGACGTTCGGGCCCGGGCCAGCACCAGCTGGGCGCTGATCTCGGAGAGCTGCTGCTCGCTCACGAGGCGGCCGCCGGCGACGACGATATTGTTTTCGACCTTGTAATCCTCGACCTTGCGCTCCGCATCCTGAACGCGTGCGGCCAGCTCGGCGAGGCGCGACGCGACGTCGGATGCCGCCTTGCTGGTCGACAGCGAGCGAACCTCACTGTCCTGGTCGAGATAGGCCTGGCCGACCGCATTGGCGAGACGCCTCGCCTTCTCGGGGCTCTTCGACCAGACGGACACATCCACCACGAAGCTGCGGTCCGCACGCTTGACCGAGAGCTGCTTTCCAAGCTGGACGAGAGCCTTGTTCACGCGATCTGCCACGCGGTCGTCCCCGGCATTGGCCCGCGCTGCGGCGCCGGCGAATTCGGGGTCCGTTTCGAGCCCTTCGGACTCCACCACGCGCAGCAGGACTGCGGCCGACTGGATGACGCCGAGCGCACTCTCGATCTCCGACAGCAGGCTGGAATCGGCCTGCTCGCTGCGCAAAACGCTTTCCGAGCGCACGACCCGCAATTCGCGCGGATCGATCAGCAGCTGCGCGGTGGCGCTGTAGCGCGGTGGTGTCAGCAACGCCATGGCGAGGGCGACAGCACTACAGGCCGCCCATGCGCAGATGATCCAGAGCTTGCGCCGCCGCAGCACGGCGAACAGCCCGCGCAGGTCGACCACCATGGATTCGACGGCGGCCGCCGGCACCGGTACGCGCTGGGCCATCGGCTCTGCAACCGCAGGGACATCGACCGTGCGCAGCGCCGGATCTCCCGCATGTCCGCGACCCGCCACGGGACGGCCGGCGTCTGTCGCCGTCCCGCCCGGAGGCAGTGTCGTGGCTCGCAGCCGCATCCGGTGGTCCGGCGGCAATGGCCGGGCCTGATCAAACGAGGACGCCACTGCGCAGCTCCAGTGCGGTGATGTCGATCCGCTGCTCGATGAAGCGGCACTTGCCGCGATTGGTTCGGGGCAGCGCACCGACAATCTCGAAATTGAAGGTGATCGCTCCCCCCGCCTTGCTGTTGATCAGCTTGAGATAGGGCAGCACCTCGTCGGGCGCCGTGCCAGGCACCAGAACCAGGCGCACCAGGGCGCGGCCCGGCTCGGTCTGGACGACCTGGTAGTCGCTGACGCTCGTCATCTCGTCATGGAAACCGCAGACGCCGAGCATGCTGACGAGACGCTGGTCGGCGGTGACCAGATACTCGAAGCTGTTGCGCGGCTCGATGCCGGAGAGACGCAAGCGATATGCATTGCCCGCGTGCGGAAGGTCGACAAGGGTGGCGCGATCACCGGTGTCGTAGCGGATGAACGGCATCCCCGGGTAAAGCAGCCCAGTTGAGATGATGCGCCCGCGGAGCCCCTGATCGGTCAGGGGCTGCCCGTCATCGTCGACCAGCTCGGTCAGCCCGTAGAGCGGTTCGAAATCATAGTGATCCGGCTGGTCCGGGACCTCGCTGGCGAAGGCACATTTCTCGCTCAGACCATAGTAGGGGACGATCTGCGCCTGCGGAAACACCGCGCCGATCAGCGTGCGATGGTGGGCGTAGAGACGCTCCGAGCTCATCACGATGCTGTGGATGCGGTGGACAGGGCCGAGGCCCAGGCGGCGGAGGCCGGCGGCGAAGAGGGCGAGCGCGGACGGATAGCCCTGCAGGCAGGTGACGCCCCTGCGCTCGATCTCCTCAAGGTAGCGCGGAATGAGCGCGTCGCTGACATGAAAGACCGAGATCTTGACCTCGCGCAGGCCATGGTCGACGTCCACGATCCGTTGCGGGAAATCCGGGATGGCGAAGCCGCGGAAGGCCGCCCGCCACGTCTCCAGCGTGCAGCCGGCGCGCTGCCAGGCGCTCATCACGAACGCGAACTCGACCGGGCTGCGCCAGCGGTCGATGTAGAACGTCAGCGGATGGCCAGACGTGCCACCCGTGGAAGTGGTGTCCAGCGCATCCGGATCCTCGGTGCACAGGCTTCGCGGATCGCTGCTGACCAGGTCGGCGGTCAGGATCGGCAGACGCGACCATCCGGCGAGGATAGCGTCCACTGATACACCAGCGCCGAAAGCCGCGTTGAAGCGGGCGGCGTAGAACGGGCTGAGCCGGCGGGCACCGTCGACAACGAGCTGCAGGGCCTCGGTCTGGCTGGCCACCGCAAAGGCCGGATCGATCCGCGACCGTGCGATCCGCTGCTGCCAGCCGCGGAAGGTCCCACCATAGCGGACCGTCGTCGGCAGCATGCCGGCCAACGGCCCGACAAAGCGACGCGTGGAGCCGGGCAATCGCGCATAGGCCCCGCGGGCCCAGTCCCTGACGTTGTTCATCGGCCTGCCTCCGTGGGAACCGGGCCCGGGACCGCGCGTGAGCCCGCAGGCACCGCTGCGGCACCGACAACGAGATGCCGGTAGAGATCATGGTAACGGGTGCGCATCGCCGCGATGCCGTAGCCCGCGGCTGTCCGGCGACCGGCCTGGGCCAACCGCGCCGCCAGTGCCGGGTCCGAGGCTACGCGGCCAAGCGCCTCGGCGAGGGCGGGGGCGTCACCGGGCGGGACCAGCAGGCCGTTGTCGCCGTGGCGAACCAGCAGGGCAGGACCGCCCGTACGGGTCGACACCACCGGCAGGCCTGCCGCCATCGCCTCGACAAGGGCGAGACCGAAGCCCTCGCTGCGCGACGCCAGCGCGAAGAGGTCATGCCCCGCCAGGATGGTCTCGACGTCGAGGCGATCAAGCTCGAAGCGGATGGCATCGCCGAGGCCGGCGGCGTGCGCCAATGCGGCGAGCCGCGCATGTCCCGGCCCGCCGGACGGGCCGGCGAGCGTCAGGGTCAGTGGCAGTCCCTGCCGACGGCAGAGAGCGACCGCCTCGATCAGCACATCCTGACCCTTCACGTCCGGATCGAAGCGGCCGACACAGACCACGCTGCGCGGTCCGTCAGCACTGGCTGCCGGCCGCGGCTGATCAAAGCGCGCGAGGTCGATGCCGTTGGTGATCGTCGTCACCCGCGACAGGCCGGCTGCGGCCAGCTCGTCGGCGATTGCCGGAGCCACCGCCACGTGCCGGTCGACGATGCGGTCGATGAGCGTGCGGGCCAGCGGGCCAGACTGCTCGAGCGTACCGTGGGCATGGACGGCATGGACCAGGCGAAGGCGCGGATTGAGGAGTTTCAGCAGCATGCCCCAGCT
>JBMOJG010000207.1:0-6012 GCA_049316925.1 Alsobacter sp.
CGATCATGATCAACCCGGTTGCCCCCGGCACCACCCCCGCCTTGCAGGCCGGAGCGGGCTTTGACGCGGCCCTCAACCGCGCCCAGAGCCAGGCGGCTCCCGCCACCGACCCCATGTCCGATCCGGCCGTCGAGAAGGCGATCTTCGCCATCGCCGGCTCGATCCTCAACGGCGCCCTGCAGGCCATGCAGAAAATCGGCAAGGGCGGCTGACACATCATCCCACCGGCAAAACTGGATTGCCGGGCAACAGGATGCGGTCTGTCAAAATTCTGGAGCGACGGCCTGATGCACGCAGTCCGTCTTTCGCACGCGTGACCTGCCAGAACGGCCACCGAGCCACGCGATGCGGACATGCCGGCTTGGCATCACCTGTCCTTGACGCGTCGCGCGGTTAGGGCACCTTGCAGCCGGGTTCGACCGGCCGGGTGGCGGCCGGTGCCCGCCATGACCGAAGGCTGCCTGCCATGTTGTCTCTGCCTCGATTTGCCCTCATCGCCACGCTGGTGGTCCTGTCGGGTCCTGCGATGGCCCAGTCGGGTCCCACGCCACAGGAGCAGGCCGCGTGCCGCTCGGATGCGATGAAGCTGTGTGCGTCCTTCGTTGGCAGGCCGCCGGAGATGAATGCCTGCCTGCGGGCCAACAAGAGCCAGCTGTCCGACGCCTGCCGCAAGGTCGTCGAGGCACACGGCGGCTGACAGCCGGGCTGCGCGCCGGGGTTACACCTTGGCGCGCACCGCTCCGAAGGCGACCACCGACCCGAGCTTGTTTTCCGGCGAGAACTGCGCAGTCAGAGTCATGCGTGACGGCTGTGGCGGCGCTTGGTCAACGTCAAGCCGTGCAAAATTGGCCCGCAGCAGATCGGCCGAGATCGGCATGTAGCCAGGCACGCCACGGCCGGCCTGGTCGAGGCAATTGGCGATGCCCTTCCATGTCAGTCCCAGGGCTCGCAGTTCGGCGAAGCGCGCAATATGCCGCTTCATGATCCGGCGCAACGGCACCTGCATGCCGCCAGGCGTCAGGTCCGCAACGAAGATCCGGGCCCAGCCCTCCAGTTCGTCCCGTTTCATCCAAGCACCTCTTTGTCTTCAACGGTTGCCGACGATAAGGAATGTTAACCCCGACCCGGCTCTGCAGCCTGGAACGGGATACTAAATACGCTGGTTTCAGGTCCGCTGCTTGGTAACCTCTTGTTAGCCTTACTGACTGGACTTTTCTGCGAAGCGGGCGACTGGATCTGCGCGCACGCATGCTTGATCTGCGATGTGATGAATGAAGGCGCTTTGGAGGGGCCGTGCGCTCAGGCAGCCGCCTGTGCGGCCGGTGTCGGCCGTGTCGACAGCGTGCCGAGCGGTCGCGGCTGGAACTCGGGCACCAGCTCGGCATAGCTGAGCACCGGCAGGTCGATGCCGTGTGTGGCCATGAACTGCCGTAGCCGCCGGCGCACGTCCCCGGCGGTGATCACCACCGGCCGGCCGGCACCGGCGGACATGGCGCGCAGCTGCGCGACGATCGTGGCGGCTGCCCCCTGGTCGGTGCTCGGCGATTTGCCGGCGCTCGCGCCGCGGAAGAAATCCTCGACGTCCGGACCGGCAATGATCGCCCGGATCGTGCCGTCGGCATCGCTCAGCGCGTGGCAGATCTGCCGGCGCAAGGCGAGGCGGATCTGGTCGGCAGCAGCATCCGGGTCGCTCTCGCGCGCAGCATGATGCAGCAGCGCCTCGAGGATCAGGCGGCGCTGCGACAGTGACACATATTCGTCGAGCAGCCGGCGCAGCACCTCGACCATGCGCAGCATCGGCACCGACTGCTGCACGTCGCCGACCAGCACGCCGAGCTCGGCCCTGGCATCATCCAGCCAGCGTGCCGCCTCCGGCAGTCCGAACTGCCGCGCGGCGAACCGTCCCTGAATGTCGGCAAGCATCCCGGCCAGCTGCTGCGGGTCGCCGAGAGCGGCGCCATCGAGCCGGGCGACGGGAACACCGTCGACCTCGACGGTTCCGGTGCCCGCACTGCCCGCAGGGTCCCGCAGGAATCCCGGCGGCGGGACGGCAAAGCCAAGCCGGCCGGACAGAAAAGCGGATGACGCGTCAAGCGCGCCGGCGATGCCGTGCCGCTCGAGTGCGTCGGCCTCGGCTGCGCCGAGGCGGACCGTCACCGCATGCGCAAGTCCGGCGACTGGGAGCGGCCGTACGGTCTGCTGAACGTCGGATGGTGCCGGGCCGACGCCGGCATCGACCGTGGCAAGAGTGTGAGACGAGGCCGGGGTGGGAGCCTCCGGCATCGCCTGCAGGGCCGTGAGCGCCCGGGCCCGCGCGCGCTGGGCAAAAACTGCACCGCCGACCATCAGCGCGCCGATGATGAGGAAGGTGATGGTTGGAAAGCCGGGGACGGCAGCCAGCGCCGTCACGAACACACCGGTGATGATCACGGCCCGGGGCTCGGCCACCAGCTGCCGGGCGATGTCGACGCCGAGCGAGCCGTTCTCCTCGGTGATGACCCGTGTCACCACCGTGCCGGCCGCGACTGCCAGGAACATCGACGGGATCTGGGCGACAAGACCGTCGCCGATCGACAGCAGCGAGTAGAGTTTGGCCGCCTCGCCCAGGCTGAGGCCCTTCTGCAGCGTCCCGATGGCGATGCCGCCAAACAGGTTGACGGCCACCACGAGCAGCGACGCGATGGCGTCGCCTTTCACGAAGCGCATCGCGCCGTCCATGGCGCCGAAGAACTGGCTTTCCTTCTCCAGCGTGAGCCGGCGGCGCCG
Source organism: Alsobacter sp. (assembly GCA_049316925.1). GTDB lineage: Bacteria > Pseudomonadota > Alphaproteobacteria > Rhizobiales > Beijerinckiaceae > Alsobacter. The sequence goes on from JBMOJG010000207.1 coordinate 2,767, forward strand.
GGCCTCCTCCTTGGTGATCTCGCCGTTGCGGAAGTCGCTGTCGATGGACAGCTGCTTGCCCGGCAACGCATCGAGCGTGAAGCGTGCACCCACCTCGGCGACGCGTTCGGCGCCCTTGGTGATGACGATGAACTGCACGATGGCGACGATGAGGAACACCACCATGCCGACGACGACATTGCCGGCCACGACGAAATTGCCGAAGCCGCGGATGATGTGGCCGGCATCGCCATGGGCGAGGATCATGCGGGTCGTCGACACGGTCAGCGCCAGCCTGAACACCGTCGTCACCAGCAGGATCGACGGAAAGGTCGACAGGTCCAGGGTGCTGCGCAGATAGGTTGCCGCCAGCAGGATCGTCAGCGACAGCGCCATGTTGATGGCCAGCAGCACGTCGATGAGGGCTGGCGGCAGCGGCAGCACCAGCATGCCGACCACGACCACGAAGAAGCTCGCGAAGACGATGTCCTGCCGGCCGGAGGCCGCCTGCAGCACCCGCGTCAGCATGTCCATGGTCAGAACCTCAGCGTTTCCTCGAGCCCGTCGCGAACGAAGCGGGCCGAATCCTCGTCGATGCCGGCCACCAGCGTGCCATCCGGCAGCCGGTCGCCGATCCCGTAGTGCCGGCCGTCACGTCCCACCACCAGCTTGCGCGGCGACAGCAGCACGGCCGCCACCTGCGCGGCCGCCGGTCCGTCCTGCAGCGTCAGCTCGGCGATCACCGGCACCGCGTTGCGTTTGCGCACCCCGGCGATCACGTCCTGCACGCGGGGGCCTTCCTCGGGCGTGATGCGGCCGCGCAGCACCACCGCATTGTCGCGCACCTGCACCTGGCCCTTGTCGCCGAGCCAGCCGCCGGAGACCTGCCGGTTGAGGTCGCGTGCCGCGCGCTCCGCCGCCGGTCCGCTGTCAGCTGCGAGCCGCTCCAGCCCGCCCAGAACGGCCTGCGTCATGCGCCAGCCGCCGAACCCCATGGCGGCGAGCGCTGCCGCCAGCAGCATCAGCACCACCGGCAAGCGCATCCGCGCCGGGATCGGCTGTGGGGACGGCCGGGTGATGCGCATTCCGGTCGGGATCGGCAGCATCGGAAGCTTCGGCGCCGCAGGCGCGACTTCGGCCGGTTGCTCGAGGCAGCAGAGCGCCAGTTCGAGCGGCCCGACCGTGACGGTGGCACGATCGCCGGCCGGAACCGGCACGCCGACGGGCAGCATCCGGTCACGCAGACGCAGGCCCGGCACGAGTGGCACGATCGTGATGGTGCCGATGGTGCCATGGCTCTCGAGCCGCAGCAGCATGACCTCGGGCTCGGCCAGCGCAGGCAGGACGAGATCGGCGCTGATCGCATTGCCGACCACGAATTCGCCCTCGCCGAGATGCCGCGTCGCGCCACCGCCGGGACCCGACACCGTGACGCTGAAGCGCGGACCCAGACGCGGCTCCACCATGGTCTCGTCCTCGACACCTGCATCCGCCATGCCCGCTGTCGGTCGGAACCGGTCGAAGGCTTTGCGCAGCGGCGCGAGGTCGATCAGCGTCATCGCTCATCCATGGCGGTACGGGCGCAACGGCGCACCCTCGCAACTCATCAATAAAAGTTAATGGCTAAGTCATCGTTAACCTGCTGGTCACCATACTGACGCGGTGGCAAACACGGTGCCTCTGGCCAATCCATGACCCGATTCAGTCTGACCCTCACCAGAGTCGTCCTTGCCATTGCGGCTGGAGCCGTTCTCCTGAGCACGCCTGCGCGGTCCGGCGAGATCTGTCCTGGCCCTGCGGCGCGCGATGCAGCCGAGCCGGGTACCGACTGGTCGGCCCGGTCGGTGCGCCTGGCGGTGCTGGAGCAGCCCTTGTCCGCTACGCTTCAGGATCTCGGCACGCTGACGGGTTTTTCCATGTCGGTCGGTAGCCGCATCAAGGGCGTGCTGCGCCGTACCCGAATTGATGGCCCCCTGCGGGAGGTGCTCGGTGGGTTGGCGACGGCCCACGGGCTCGTCTGGTTCGGCGACGGGCGCCAGCTTGCCGTCGTCGCTTCCGACGAGTCGGTGCAGCGCTTCCTCACGGTTCCGGGCGTGCGCGAGAGCCAGATCTGCACGGCCCTTCAGCGGTTTCGCATCGTCGGCGACGGTCTTGAACTCGCCATCGACGAGCGCAGCGGTGTCGTCCGTGTCGCCGGGCCACCGGCCTTTGTCACCCTGGTGGAGTCGCTCGCCGGCGGCGACGGGCCGCGCGTTATGCCTGCGGAAGCCGTCACGGTAATCAAGTTTGGAGTAAAAACTTCAAATTAGCTCGCTTGTACTTATCATCGCCTCCCAAGGACCGCGCCAGTCCGCCACGTGTCGATCTGAAGGATCCCACCAGGGAGTTGCCGATGACCGAGATTGCGTCGACCAACGCTGCCACGTCCAAGCCAGCCACCATCGTCGTCAGCGAGGATGATGCCGCCCGCGCCGCCTTCGAGGTGGCGCTGGAGGCCGCCGTCCCGGTGGCGGGCCAGCTGCTGCAGTCCATGCAGCTGCCCGAGGCCATGCGCGCGATGCGCGAAAGCGCCGGCTAGCCCATGCTCGCAGCCGCCATCCCCACGCCCGTGACCGGCTCGGTCCCGTCGCCGTTCGAGCTGCAGTCGGCGGCGCCGCAGCCGCTGCCGGCCACCTCGCAGGCGAATTTCGACGCGACTCTGGCCGCGCGTGAGGCGACGCTCACGCAACCGAACCTTAACGGTAACGCGTCACATTATTTAGGTGTTCACAAGCCTTGGGAGAGGGTGACCGAGGAAGCGCAGAAACTGATCGACCTTGGCAATGCCGTGGGTCGGTCCGGACCGCGCATCGTGACCGGCATCGGCACGCAGGCGACATTCGGCGGCACGGCGGAAGCCGGTGCAGGCGCGGGCATCGACCTGACATCGCTGAACCGTGCCTACGATTTCGCGATGCGGACCTATCTGATGTCGAAGGTCGTGTCCGAGGTTTCCAGCGGTCTGAAGTCCCTCTGGCAGGCCCAGTAGCGTTCAGCGCTGCGGGCCCGCGCGTGGTGGGGTCCGATGCGTCGCATAGTCCGGTTCGCCAGCGTGGTCCTTCTGGCATGCTCCCTCGTGGCATGCCAGGAGGAGCTCTATCGTGACGTCTCGCAGCGTGATGCCAACGAGATGGTCGCCATCCTCGCCAGCAACGGCATTTCGGCGGCGCGCGAGACCGGCGAGAACGGCAGCTATCGGGTCACCGTGACGAGCGGGTCCTTCGCGCC
>JBMOJG010000208.1:0-6011 GCA_049316925.1 Alsobacter sp.
CCCTCGAACGCCGTCTCCTTCTCGGCGCCCGTGCCGGCCTTCGACGCGCTCACGGGCCAGGAGAACTGGGGCGGCGCCGCCAAGGACGTCGTCACGCAGGCGCTCGTCACAGTGCAGTTCTCGCTCAGCAGCGCGACGAGCAGGCAGCCGCTGGCGGTGCCGAGATCGAGGATGCGCAGCGGGCCGCCGGCATGGCGGCGCGGTCCGAGTGCCAGCAATGCCGCCGCCACCACGGTCTCGCTGTCCGGGCGGGGCACCAGCGTGTCGGCGCAGAGCGTGAAGGGCAGGCTCCAGAACTCCCACTCCCCCAGGATCCGCGCCACCGGTTCGCGGGCCAGCCGCCGGCGGGCGTGGGCCTCCAGCGTTGCGGCGGCCGCCCCGAGAGGCTCGCGTGGCGCCCGGATGAGGTCGGCATGGACAATGCCGGCGGCGGCCAGAGTCAGGAGCCGCGCGTCGCGCTGCGCCGTCTCGATGCCGCCGGCGCGGAAGGCTTCGCCCAGCACCTTCAGGGCACCCAGCCGGGTGGTGTCGGGGGTGAGCGACGGAATCATACGCCCTCCTCGGCCAGCAGGGCGGCCTGGTGCTCGGCCGTCAGGGCGTTGACGACCTCGTCGAGCGCGAGCCCTTCCAGCACCTGCGGCAGCTTGTAGAGGGTGAGGTTGATGCGGTGGTCGGTCAGCCGCCCCTGCGGGAAGTTGTAGGTGCGGATGCGTTCCGAGCGGTCGCCGGAGCCGACCTGCGAGCGGCGGTCGGCGGCCCGCGCCTGGTCGAGCTTCTGGCGCTCCAGGTCGAAGATGCGGCTGCGCAGCACGTCCATGGCCTTGGCGCGGTTGCGATGCTGGGAACGCTCCTCCTGCATCATCACGACCAGGCCGGTCGGCACATGGGTGATGCGGATCGCGCTCTCGGTCTTGTTGACGTGCTGGCCGCCGGCGCCACCGGCCCGCATGGTCTCGACCACCAGGTCCTTGTCGTCGATGGTGACGTCGAGCTCCTCGGGGATGGGCAGGACGGCGACGGTGGCGGCCGAGGTGTGGATCCGCCCGCCGCCTTCGGTCTCGGGCACGCGCTGGACGCGATGCACGCCGCTCTCGAATTTCAGCCGGGCGAACACGCCCCGGCCGTGGATCTCGGCGACGATTTCCTTGTAGCCGCCGACCGTGCCTTCGCTCTCCGACAGGATGTCGACCCGCCAGCGGTGCAGGTCGGCGTAGCGCTGGTACATGCGGAACAGGTCGCCGGCGAACAGGCTGGCCTCGTCGCCGCCGGTGCCGGCCCGCACCTCGAGGATGGCGCCGCGCTCGTCGGCGGCGTCGCGCGGGAGCAGCACCAGCCGGGCGGCGTGCGTGGCCGTTTCCAGCCGGTCGAGGGCGGCATGGCGCTCGTCGGCGGCGAGGCTGCGCATCTCGGCATCGGTGGCCGGATCGGCCAGCATGGCGTCCAGACCGGCGAGGTCACGTTCGGCATCGCGGTAGGCGCCGAGCGCGGCGACGACCGGGTCGAGCTCCGCCAGCTCGCGCGACAGGGCGACGAAGGTGGTCGCATCCGGCCCTGCCGCCAGCCGGTCAGTGATGACGGCATGGCGGGCCAGAATGGCGTCGAGCTTGGCGGACGGGAGTGACATGGCGGAACCAGATGCGGAACGGGCGAGGGCGGCGGGCAGGCCCGCTACACGGGGACGCCGTGCGCTTGCGCGAAGGCGGCGATCTGCGGCCGCAGGGACTCGCAGTCACCCTTCTGGGCCAGCAGTGGCGCCACATGGGCGGTCAGGGCCGCCAGATCAAGCGCCAGCAGCATCGCCTTGACGGGGCCGATGGAGGCCGGCGACATCGACAGCGTGCGGTAGCCGATGGCCAGCAGCGCCATCGCCTCGATTGGGCGGCCCCCCACCTCGCCGCAGAGCGTCACCGGGATTCCCGCCCGGGCGCCCGCGTCCGCGACGGTCTTGAGGGCGCGCAGGCAGGCGGGGTGCAGCGGATCGAACCGGTCTGCCATGCGGGGGTTCTCGCGGTCGGCGGCAAACAGGAACTGCATCAGGTCGTTGGACCCGACCGAGAGAAAATCCGCCACGGCGGCGATCTCGTCGATCTGGAACAGCAGCGACGGCACCTCGACCATCACGCCGAGCTTGATTTCGGTGGGCGGCTCATAACTGTGGCGGGCCAGATGGGCGATCTCGCGGTGGACGAGCCCGCGGGCGCGGACAAACTCGTCCACGGTCGCCACCATCGGGAACATGATCTTCATCTCGCGGCCGGCGCCGGCCTTGAGCAGCGCCCGCACCTGGGCGCGCAGCAGGCCCGGGCGGTCGAGCCCGATGCGGATCGCCCGCCAGCCGAGCGCGGGGTTCTCCTCCTCCATGGTGCGCATGTAGGGGAGGACCTTGTCGCCGCCGATGTCGAGCGTGCGGAACGTCACCGTCTTGCCGGGGACCGAATCGAGCACAGAACGGTACAGGGCCAGCTGTTCGGCCGTGGACGGCAGGCGTTCCGCCACCATGAACTGCAGTTCGGTGCGGAACAGGCCGATGCCGTCGGCGCCGGTCTCGGCGACGTGCGGCAGGTCGACCAGCAGGCCGGCATTGAGGTGGAGGCCGACAGCGACCCCGTCGCGGGTCATGGACGGCAGTTTGCGCAGCTGGCGGTACTGCTCCTGCCGGCGCGCCCGCAGGCGGGCCTTTTCGCGGAAGGCGGCCTCTACATCGGGCTGCGGCCGCAGATGGATCTGGCCGGCGCCGCCATCGACGATCAGGGCGTCGCCGGCCTCGGCCAGCGCCGCGATGTTGTCGACATTGCCGACGGCCGGCACACCCAGCGCGCGTGCCACGATGGCGATGTGGCTGGTGGGGCCGCCCTCCTCGAGCACGAGGCCGCGCAGCCTTGACCGGTCATAGTCGAGCAGGGCCGCCGGGCCCATGGAGCGGGCGACCAGGATGGCATTCTCCGGCAGGGTGGTCTGGCCGCCGACGAGATCGCGGCCGACGAGGCGGTGCAGGAGGCGGTTGGCCAGCTCGTCGAGATCGTGCAGGCGCTCGCGCAGATAGGGATCGGTCTGCCGCATCATGCGGGCGCGGTTGTCGGACTGCACGCGCTCCACGGCGGCTTCGGCTGTCAGGCCCGAGGCCACCGCCTCGCGCAGACGCCGCAGCCAGCCCTGATCATGGGCGAACATGCGGAACGTTTCCAGCACCTCGCGGTGCTCGCCGCCATGGGCAACGTCGCCGCGGTCGATCAGCGTGTCGATGGAGGAGCGAAGGTCGGCGATGGCCTCGTCGAGGCGTCGCGTCTCGCGGGCCGGATCATCGGCAATGAGATTTTGCACGACGACCCGGGGCTCGTGCAGCACCACGTGGCCGAGGCCGACGCCGTCGGCAAGCGACAGGCCGGAGAGGCTGAAGGGCCGGCGCAGGGCGATGTCGGCGCCCGGCCGGGCCAGGGCATGGAACTCGGCCGAGGCAATGACCTCCGCCAGCACCATGGCGGTGGTCTGCAGTGCCTCGACCTCCTCCTCGGAATAGAGGCGGTGGGCGCGGTTCTGAACCACCAGAACGCCCAGCGTGTTGCCGGCCCGCAGCACAGGCACGCCGAGGAACGACTGGTAGATCTCTTCGCCCGTCTCCGGCTTGTAGGAGAAGGAGGGATGCGACTGGGCGTTGGGCAGATTGAGGGCCTGCGCCTTCTGGGCGACGAGGCCGACGAGGCCCTCGCCCGCCCGCATGGTGGTGAGATGCACCGCCTCGCGCTTCAGGCCCTCGGTGGCGTAGAGCTCGAGGGTGCTGTCAGCCCGCAGGACATAGAGCGAGCAGACCTCGGCGACCATGTTGCTGGCGATGAGGATGACGATCTTGTCGAGGCGTGCCTGTGCGCTGACGGGCTCCGCCATGACCTCGCGGAGGCGTCGCAGCAGCAGGCGCGGACCGCCGAGAGCGCCTCGCATCAGGCCTCATTCCCCACTGTTTGATCCGTGGCCGCCCATTGGGGAAGCACGAATCGAGACTTGCGGCCGAAGGCCGTAGCCCGTGCCCACGATTTATCCACCCGCGCGGGTGAATGCAAAGCGGCCGATGCAAGGTCCGGGCCCGCGGCGGCACGTGGCTCGACGTCAGGGGCGGTCGAGACCGTACAGTGAATGCAGCGTCCGTACCGCCAGTTCCGTATAGGCGGCGTCGATCAGCACCGAGAACTTGATCTCGGACGTCGTGATGGCGCGGATGTTGATGCCCTTTTCGGCCAACGAGCGGAACGCCTTGGCGGCGACGCCGGCGTGGCTACGCATGCCGACGCCGATGGCCGAAACCTTGACGACATCGGTGGCGCCCTGCAGCGACGCGTAGCCGATGGCGCTGCGCATCGCCTCGAGAATGCCGCGAGCCCGGTCGTAATCGGCCGTCGGTACCGTGAAGGTGATGTCGGTGGTGGTGGTGTCGTCGGACACAACCTGGATGATCATGTCGACATTGATGTTGGCGTCGGCGAGCGGCCCGAAGATCGCGGCGGCAACGCCGGGCTTGTCGGCGACGCGCCGCAGGGTGATCTGCGCCTCGTCTTTCGAGTAGGCGATTCCGGTGACGATCTGCTGTTCCACGATCTCTTCCTCGTCGCAGATGAGGGTGCCAGCCTTTGGATCGGCGGGGTCGTCGAAGGACGAGCGCACATAGGTGCGCACATTGTTGACCATTGCGAGCTCGACGGAGCGAACCTGCAGCACCTTGGCGCCGAGCGATGCCATCTCGAGCATTTCCTCGAACGCCACCTTCTCCAGGCGCCGGGCCCGGGGAACGATGCGTGGGTCGGTGGTGTAGACCCCGTCGACGTCGGTGTAGATGTCGCAACGCTCTGCCCCGATGCCGGCAGCGACCGCCACCGCGCTGGTGTCGGAGCCGCCGCGGCCCAGGGTGGTGATGCGGCCGGTCCCGGGGTTGATGCCCTGGAAGCCGGCAATCACCGCGACCTCGCCGCGGCCGAAGCCCTCGACCAGGCGTTCGCCGTTGAGACCGGTGATCCTGGCCGAGCCATGGGCGTCGTCGGTCTCCAGCGGCAGTTGCCAGCCCTGCCAGGAACGCGCCGGAATGCCCATGCCCTGGAGCACGATCGCCAGCAGGCCGGAGGTCACCTGCTCGCCGGTGGCAACCACGGCATCGTATTCCCGCTGGTCATGAATGGCCGAGGCCTCGCGGCACCAGCCGACGAGTTCGTTGGTCTTGCCCGACATGGCGGAGACGACGACAGCAACCTCATAGCCGGCGCCGACCTCGCGCTCGACGTGGCGGGCGACGTTGCGGATGCGCTCGAGGTTGGCGACGGAGGTGCCGCCGAACTTCATCACGAGACGGGCCATGGGGGGTCCGGGTGGAACTGCGGGCCTGCGGCGCGGCCTTGCGTCGCGCCGCCTGCCTTGGGAAAAGGGCGCACACTCATGGCGATGGCGGGCGGACGTGTCAACATGTGCGACGCCGGAGCGAGACGGAGGCGGTGATGGCAGCACAGCGCGGCGGAACGGTGGATGCCGGCGAGGTGGCGCGGTTCGAGCGCATCGCCCGCACCTGGTGGGATCCCGAAGGGGCGATGAAGACGCTGCACCGGTTCAATCCGGTGCGGCTGGCCTATATCCGCGATGCCGCGGCGGCACATTACGGACGCGAGCCGCGCGGCGGCAAGCCGCTCGCCGGGCTCAGCGTGCTCGATGTCGGCTGCGGCGGCGGCCTGCTGTGCGAGCCGCTGACCCGGCTGGGCGCCACCGTCACCGGCATCGATCCCGCGCCGACCAATGTCGAGGTGGCGCGGCTGCATGCCGGTCAGAGCGGGCTGGCCGTAACCTACAGGCAGGCGACGGTGGAGCAGCTCGTCGCCGACGGGGCGCGCTTCGACATCGTGCTGGCCATGGAGGTGGTCGAGCACGTCGCCGATGTGTCCCTGTTCACGGCTGAATGCTGCCGGGCCGTCGCGCCCGGCGGATTGCTGGTCATGGCGACGCTGAACCGGACGCTGCGGGCCTTCGCGCTAGCCATCGTG
>JBMOJG010000209.1:0-5995 GCA_049316925.1 Alsobacter sp.
TCGGCGGCTCAATGACGCTGGGGCGCGACCGGAGCCGAGACATGATCGACATATGGAAAGGCTGGACCGGATCGCGGGTTAGGCGGCGCATCAGGAATGCAATCCACGCTGCCTGAGGGCGCAATTCACCAGCGTTGCTGGTGGAGCTGAGGGGATTCGAACCCCTGACCTCTGCAGTGCGATTGCAGCGCTCTCCCAACTGAGCTACAGCCCCTTCCGGGTCGCGGCCTTTTAGGGCGCGCCGCGGCGCACTGTCAATCGCGTTCTGGAGCGGCGGAGCGGACGCTTGTCGGGGCGCCTCTGTGCGGATAAACCTGCCGCGCCTGTCCCCGCCGGAGCCCCAGCATGCGCGCGATCCTCGATGTTCTCCTGCTCGCGCTCGACCTCTACACCTGGGTCATCATCGCGTCCGCCATCTTGAGCTGGCTCGTCGCCTTCAACGTCATCAATGTCCGCAACGACGTGGTGCGGATGATCTGGAACGGCGTCTACCAGCTGACCGAGCCGGTGCTGGCGCCGATCCGCCGGCGGCTGCCGGATTTCGGTGGCGTCGACGTGTCGCCGATCGTGCTGCTGCTCCTGATTTTCCTGCTGCAGCGGCTGATCGCGTATTACATCTACCCCAACGTCTTCTGATGGCGTCCGACCCGCCCGGGGGCGCTTGGCCCTGGCGCCCTGCGGCCGGCGGCCTGTTTGTCACGGTGCGGTTGACACCCCGAGGCGGCCGCGATGCCGTCGAGACCGTCGAATCGCTGTCGGACGGGCGTCCGGTGCTGCGGGCGCGGGTGCGCGCCGTGCCGGAGGGCGGCGCCGCCAATGCGGCGCTGCTGCGCCTGATGGCGCAAGCCTGCGGCACCGCCATGTCCGCCGTGCGGCTCGAGGCTGGCGCCACGGCACGGCTGAAGACGGTGCGGATCGACGGCGACGCGGCGGTGCTTGCGGGCCGGCTGGCGGCGGCATCGGGCTGCTGAGGGAGATGACGGCATGACGGCGATCCTGATCGACGGCAAGGCCCAGGCGGCGGTGCTGCGCGCGCGGATCGGCACGCAGGTGGCCGCCCTCAAGGCCACCCATGGCGCCGTGCCCGGGCTGGCGGTGGTGCTGGTGGGCGAGAACCCGGCCAGCCAGGTCTATGTGCGGTCCAAGGCCAAGCAGACGGCCGAAGCCGGCATGGCGTCGTTCGAGCACGTTCTGCCGGCGGAAACGAGCGAGGCCGATCTGCTCGCGCTGGTGGTACGGCTGAATGCCGATCCCACGGTGGACGGCATCCTGGTGCAGCTGCCGCTGCCGGCGCAGATTAATCCCGACCGGGTGATCGAGGCCATCGACCCCGCCAAGGACGTGGACGGGTTCCACCCGGTCAATGCCGGTCGCCTGGCGATCGGGACGGCGGGGCTGGTGCCGTGCACGCCGCTCGGCTGCCTGATGCTGTTGCGCGCGCAGCTGGGCGACCTCGCCGGGCTCGACGCGGTGGTGGTCGGGCGCTCGGCCATCGTTGGCAAGCCGATGGCGCTGCTGCTGATCGGGGCGAGCTGCACCGTGACGGTGGCGCATTCGCGCACGCGCGATCTGCCGGCGGTGTGCCGCCGCGCCGACATCCTCGTTGCCGCCGTCGGCCGGCCGGGCATGATCAAGGCGGACTGGGTGAAGCCCGGCGCCACGGTGATTGATGTCGGCATCAACCGGGTCGATGCGCCGGAGCTGGGCGCGGCCTGCACCCGCATCGTCGGCGATGTCCATCCTGCGGTGGAGACGGTGGCGGGCGCGCTGACGCCGGTGCCGGGCGGGGTCGGGCCGATGACCATCGCGTGCCTGTTGGCCAACACGCTGACGGCCGCCTGCGCGCGGCGCGGCTGGGCAGTGCCGCATCCGGGGGCCTGAGCGTCCCGGCATCCCGGGGGAAGGGTTGCCGGTGGGCCGAGGGCCCGGTGGGATGCGTGAATCGCAGTCGCGGGTTTCTGCGACCGGCTTTACCGATCCTCCACATGCGTGTGGCACGGTGCAGCCATGCGCGTGTCCAAGATCCTTGCCCCGCTCGCCGCCCTTGCCGTGCTCCTCGCCGCTGCGCCGGCCGGGGCGGAGGGGTTCGCCTCCGTCAAGGGCCCCGCCCTGCTCTGCCAGGGCCGCGACCTGCGCCCCGAAATCGCCAGCCAAGAGCCGGCGCTCGCCGCCGAGATCGCCCGTCAGGCGGCCGCCATGCCGTTCGGCAAAGGGCGGCTGTTTCGCATCACGAAGCCAGGCCTGAAACCGTCCTGGCTGTTCGGCACGGTGCATGTGTCGGACAAGCGCGTCACCGTGTTCTCGCCGGCCGTCCAGGCGGCGATGGCCGAGGCCCGCACCATCGCGCTCGAGGTTGCCGAGGCCGATCAGCTGGGCGACGGGGCGGTCATGCAGGCCGCCATGGCGAGCATCGGCACCGGAATGCTCGCCGTGCCCGGCGAACGGGCCGAGGACGTGCTGTCGAAGCCGGACTTCGCCCGCCTGGAGAAGGAACTGGAGACGCGCAAGATGCCGGCGGCGATGGCCAATGCGCTGAAGCCGGTGTTCCTCACCATGATGTTCGCCGAGCCGGCCTGCGTGTCGCAGTCGCGGGTCGGGAACTCCTTCGTCGACCTGCTGGTCGCGCGCACGGCCGGGGCGGCCGGCAAGCCCGTGGTCGGGCTGGAGACGATCGGCGAGCAGCTGAGCGTGCTGGCGTCGTTCCCGGGCAGCATGCAGGGACCCTATCTGAAGGCATCGGTCCAGTTGCTCGATCGGCAAGAGGACATGTACGAGACGATGCTGCGCCTCTATGTCGAGGGCGAGTTCGGCTGGATGACCGCCTGGAGCCGCGGCAGCCGGCTGGTTCCGAAGGTCGACGCGGCCATGCCGGCGCTGTTCTACGAGCGGCTGCTCGACATGCGCAACGCCACCATGCGCGACCGCGCCCTGCCGCTGCTGGCGCAGGGCGGGGTGTTCATCGGGGTGGGCGCCGCGCACGTGCCGGGCCGCCTCGGCCTCGCCAATCTGATCCGCGAGGCTGGCTACACGGTCGAACGCGTCGAATAATCCCGCGCGGGATCGGCGTCCGGCCTCTTGCCGCAGTGCGGCATGGCCTGCGACAAAGACCGCGGAGGACGCCATGACCCAGCCCGCAATGCCTGCGCTCGCCAAGACCGGTTCCGGCCGCTTCTTCGAGGATTTCCGCCTCGGCGAGATCATCCGCCACGCCACGCCGCGGACCATCACGGTCGGCGATGTCGCGCTCTACACGGCGCTGTATGGCGGGCGCTTCGCGGTGCAGTCGTCCGACGCCTTCGCCCGCGCCATCGGCTATCCGCGGGCGCCGGTGGACGATCTGCTCGTCTTCCATGTGGTGTTCGGCAAGACGGTGCCGGACATCTCGCTGAACGCCGTGGCCAATCTCGGCTACGCGGCAGGCCGGTTCCTGACCCCGGTCTACCCGGGCGATACGCTGCGGACCGTGTCGGAGGTGATCGGCCTGAAGGAGAACTCGAACCGCCAGACCGGCGTCGTCTATGTGCGGTCGACAGGGTTCAACCAGGACGGGGCCGAGGTCCTCGACTATGTGCGCTGGGTGATGGTGCGCAAGCGCGATCCCGACGCAGCGGTGCAGGACGAACACGTGCCGACACTGCCGCGCGTGGTCGCGGCCGACGCGCTGGGTGATGCCTGCCCGCCGATCGCTTCCGAGGCCTACGACACCGTGCTGGCCGGTGCGCCGCACCGTTGGGGCGACTATCTCGTCGGCGAGCGCATCGACCATGTGGACGCGATGACGGTGGAGGAGGCGGAGCACCAGATCGCCACACGCCTCTACCAGAACACCGCCCGGGTCCATTTCGACCAGCTGGCCCAGGCCGGGAGCCGGTTTGGCCGGCGGCTGATCTATGGCGGCCACGTCATCTCGCTGGCGCGGGCGCTGTCGTTCAACGGCATGGCAAACGCCTTCCAGATCGCGGCGATCAATGCGGGCCGGCACGTGGCGCCGCTGTTTGCCGGCGGGACCGTCTCGGCCTGGAGCGAGATCCTCGACAAGGCGGAGCTCTCCGGCCGCGACGATGTCGGCGCGCTGCGGGTGCGGCTGGTCGCGACGAAGGACCAACCCTGCGCCGCATTTCCGCTGATGAGCGGCGAGGCGTATGATGCCTGCGTCCTGCTCGACCTCGACCTGTGGGTGCTGATGCCGCGCTGAGCGGCAGGCCCGGAGCCGCCATGCGATTGCCCATCGACACCGCGCTGATCGTCGTCGACACGCTGGCGACGGGCGCTGGCGCTTACGCGGACCCGGGGCACAACCCCGACGCCGGACTTGCGGTCGCGGCCTTGCTGTCGACCTGGCGGGATGCCGGCATGCCGGTGATCCATGTGGGGCCGGATCCGGGTGCGGATGCCGCCGACGAGGGATCGCCTGGCCGGCGAGAAAAACCGCACGGTTCCGTCCTGCCGGAGCTCACGCCGCGGCCGGGCGAGAGGGCCTTTGTCTCCACCAGCGGCAGCGCCTTTGTGGGGACCGGGCTGGAGGCGGCTCTGTCCGCCGGCGGTCATACGACACTTGTCGTGTGTGGCGCGCTGACGCATCTGGCCGTCGCCACCACGGTGCGGCACGCAGGATGCCTCGGTTTCCGGGTTTTCGTGCCAGCCGACGCCTGCCGGGCGGCGGCGGTACGAAGCCGCAACGGCAGGCACTGGAGCGCCGGGGAGGTGCACGCAATGGCGCTCGCCACGCTGGACGGCGACTATGCCGTCATCACCGATACGGCGGCTGCAATCGCCGCGGCACGGCTGATCGCCGCCTTCCAGCGCGGCCGGGCGGAACGGCGCGCGGCGCAGCCGGGCTGATGGTCAGTTGATCACTGCAGGCCTCGGAGCGCAGATTCGTTTTCGGATTTGATTCCTTGATCATTGCGCAGCCGAATCGACTTTGGGGCCATTCCCGCCCGTTTCAGTGCTGGATCCGTATCCAGTCCCCAATTCATGTTCGGGCGCATTGGCTGGTGATCAGGCGATCACTGCAAGCCGTTCAACGCAGACTCGTTTCCGGAAATGATTCCTTGATCACCGGTGCGGCAACGATGCGCCTGCGCGGCCGGCCAGGGGTGGGCGGGTCGTCAGGGCCGGGCGGCCGTGCAGACCGCGCAAGGCCTCGCGAGCGCCTGTCAGGAAGGTGCGGGTATACAGCCTGAACACCGTCTCGGCATCATCGCCCATCTGTTGCCGGTAGATGTGCTCGCGCATGCCACGGAACATGACCGCGCCGTGCAGCATCATCACAAGCTCGCGCTCGTCGGGGGTCATCGGCACACGGGCGAGGTCGGGCAGGCGGCATTCGTGCCGCAGCTCCGCCACCAGCGGCTCGAAGATCTGGGTGGTCAGCATGGCGCCGCGGCGTGGTGGCAGGGCGAATCCGTCGAGGGCCGCGCGCAGGAACAGCCGCATGGCGAGGCCATCGTCCTGCGCCGCGTAGCCCTGGTAGACGGCAGCGAGGCGATCCTCCAGCGGCTGCGACCGGTCAGCGAGGACGGCGGCGAAGTCGCGGGTCCAACGCTGCATGAAGACGCGCTGGAACACCGCCTCCACCAGCGCATCCTTGGACGGGAAATAGCGGTACAGCAGCGCCTGGCGGACGCCCAGGCTGTCGGCCAGCGCCCGTGTGGTACCGGCAAAGCCGACATCGGCGAAAAAGCCGCAGGCCGCCGCCAAGATGGCCTCGCGGCGGTCGAGCGCGCTCATGCGCGGGGCGCGCTCACGCTTCGCACGGCGCCCTGCGCCCGTCCGTGCTCCGCCTGCCGCCGCTGCTGACCCGTCCATGTACCCCGCCGGCCGAATCCGCCGAATGATGAACAGCCTACCGCATTGCGAAGGGGGGGAACATTCGTTACTGAGACGGGCCCCTCCTCGCCAGAAAGAGAAGGCCATGGCCGACTCCAAGATCCGGGCCGAGCGTCCGCTCTCCCCACACCTCCAGATCTACCGTCCGATGCTGACGATGGTG
>JBMOJG010000210.1:0-5985 GCA_049316925.1 Alsobacter sp.
TTCTTCTTGAGGAAGAAGAACCAGCCTGCCCCGCCGCCGCCCAGCACGAGCACGGCAGCGGCGACCATGATGATCAGCTTCTTCTTGCCGCCGCCCTTGGGCGCGCCGGCATCGGCAGCCGGCGCATCCGCCTCCGGCTTGTCCTCGGTTGCACCCTTCTTCGGCTTCTTCGCCATGTCCGACCACGCCCGCCAGCGGACGGACCCGGGCCCGGGTTCCGTTCGTCCTCTGACCATCGCCCCGCAGGGTTAACGAAGCCTTAAACCACCGCCCTACCCGGCACGAATTGCCGGGTCGAAACTGCCGTTGCCGGACCCTTCAATCGCCTCTTCAGCAGAAGCTTGAGGCTCTAATACTCTGCAATACAATGTTTTTCTCAAGATTCACCATGCTGGCACGCGGGTTGCGGGAGTGTCGGCGTGGCCGTCGCGCTGGGGAGCGTCGAGACAGCCACGGGGGACTGCGGCGGCACCCGGCCAGGGGGCTGCCAACCGGGAGCATCGACGATGGAGAATGCGCTTCTCATCGGGCTGTCGCGACAGATGTCGCTGGCCCGCGAGCTCAACGTGATCGCCAACAACGTCGCCAATATCGGCACGTCCGGCTTCAAGGCGCGGTCGCTGCGCTTCGAGGAGTATCTCTCGCCCAAGGCGAATGCGGATACCTTCCAGCGCCAGGACAGACGCCTGTCCTATGTGGTCGACAAGGGCTCCATTCTCGATTTTGGCGCCGGCGCCATCGAGAAGACCGGCAACCCGCTCGACATCGCCATCCAGGGCGACGCGCTCATCGCGGTGCGCACGCCCCAGGGCGACCGCTACACCCGCAACGGCGCTCTGCAGATTAACGGCCGCGGCGAGCTGGTCACCAGCGATGGCCACGCGGTGCAGGGCGACAGTGGCAACTTCACCTTCACGGGTTCGGAAAAGTTCATCGCCATCGGCGCCGACGGCACCGTGTCGACCGATGAGGGCACCAAGGGGCGGATCAAGCTCGGCAGCGTGCCCGACCCGCGGGTCCTGCAGAATGCCGGCGCCAACCTCTACTCCACCGCGGCGCCGCTGCCGGCGCCGGGCCCCAATGTCCGCGTCGAGTCAGGCGCGATCGAGCGCTCCAACGTCAAGCCGGTCATCGAGATGAGCCGGCTGATCGAGGTCAACCGCACCTACGCGTCCGTCGCCTCGATGATCCAGCGCACCGACGAGATGCGCCGGTCCGCCATCGAACGCCTTGCCGCCGTTCCGGCCTGAGGAGACTGAACCATGCGCGCCCTCTACACCGCCGCCACCGGCATGGCGGCCCAGGAGCTGAACGTCCAGGTCATCTCCAACAACATCGCCAACCTGCGCACCACTGGCTACAAGCGCCAGCGGCCTCAGTTCCAGGACCTGCTGTACGAGACCCTGCGCCGTCCCGGCGCGGCCACATCCGACCAGAACACCCAGGTGCCGTCGGGCATCCAGATCGGCTCCGGCGTCAAGACCGTGTCGACCGCCCGCGTGATGAGCCAGGGCACGCTGACGCCGACCGAGAAGCAATATGACATCGCCATCCGGGGCGAGGGCTTCCTGCAGGTGACGTTGCCGGACGGCCGCACCGCCTATACCCGCGACGGATCGCTCGAGCTCGACAGCACCGGCCGCCTCACGACCCATGACGGCTATCTGCTGAGCCCGCAGATCACCGTTCCCAACAACACCATATCGGTGAGCGTCGCGTCCGACGGCACCATGCAGGCGACGGTCTCGGGCAGCACTGCACCCACGACGTTGGGCCAGCTGCAGCTCGCCCGCTTCGTCAACAAGGCCGGCCTCGACTCGATCGGCGACAACCTTTTCATCGAGACCGCAGCATCCGGCCAGCCGATCACCGGCAATCCGAACTCGGAAGGGCTCGGCAACCTGCAGCAGTCCTATCTCGAGGAATCGAACGTTAACGCGGTCACGGAGATCTCCTCTCTGATCGCCGCCCAGCGTGCCTACGAGATGAACGCCAAGGTGATCACGGCGACCGACCAGATGCTGTCGGCGACCTCGCAGATGTTCAGGGGCTGAGTGATGCACGCCAGAATCTTCCGTCGCCTCGCCCTCGCCGCCCTTATGGCCGCCATTGCACTGCCGGCCATGGCCCAGGACCGTCCGGTTCTGCGTCGCGACGCGGTCGTCGCCGCCGATATCGTGGTCTTGGGTGACCTCGTCGACAATGCCGGCCAGGCGGCCGGAAAGGCCGCCTTCCGTGCCCCGGCGCTGGGCCAGACCGGAACCATCCAGGCGGCACGCGTTGTCGAGGCGGCGCGCGCCGCCGGCCTCGAACTCGACGCCGCCGGCATCGCCCAGGTCATGGTCAGCCGCGCGGCCCGGCGCGTGCAACGCACCGAGCTGGAACTGGCGGTGCGCGAGGCGCTGCTCGGCCGCTACGGCGTTGGCGATGCCGAGGTCACGCTGGCGCTGGAGAATGGCGAGACCCAGATCCACCTCGATCCCGAGGCCACCGGTTCGCTGCGCGTCACCGATCTCATCTATGACGCGCGCGGTCGCCGCGTGCAGGCCGCGGTCGCGATCGATGGCCACCGAGGCACGACGATCCGCCCGATCCGGGTGTCCGGACAGGTGGTCGAGACCCTCGAGGTCCCGGTCCTGACCCGGGCGATGGCGCGCGGCGAGCAGGTCCGGGCCAGCGACGTGCGCCTCGAGCGCCGGCCACGGTCCGATGTCCAGTCCGTCTCCCTGGCCGACCCCGCCATGCTGACCGGCCGCGTTTCGCGGTCCGCCTTGCAGGCCGGCGCAGTGTTGCGCGATTCCGATCTCGCCCGGCAGGAACTGGTCGAGAAGAACAGCGTTGTTGCCGTCGTCTACGAAACGCCTGGGCTGGCATTGTCGATGCGCGGCAAGGCCACGGAAGCCGGCGGCCTCGGCGACACGATCCTCGTCCTCAACCCCCAGTCAAAGCGGACTCTGCAGGCGGTGGTGACCGGCCCAGGCACCGTCACCGTCTCGCTTGGCGCACCCGGCCGCGTCGCCGAGCTGCGCTCCGGCCCGCAGTCCCGCTAGGAGGCTCACATGCCCGCCACGACCCTACTGGCCCGCCTTCTCGCCGCTACCGCAATGGCTGCCGCGCTCGCCGGCTGCGGCTCGCTCGACCGGCTCGCCAATGTCGGCAAGGCGCCGACGCTCTCGGCCATCGAGGACCCGACTGCCCAGGCCGGCTACAAGCCCGTTCAGATGCCGATGCCGTCGCCCGAGCCGGTGAGCTATGCGTCGAACTCGCTCTGGCGCCAGGGCTCGCGCGCCTTCTTCAAGGACCAGCGCGCTCGCCAGATCGGCGATCTGGTGACGGTCCGCGTCAAGGTGACCGACAAGGCCAACATCGACAACTCGACCAAGCGCTCGCGCAGCGGCGCGGAATCGTTCGGTGCCGCCAAGATGTTCGGCCTGGAGAACAACCTCACCGGCGTGCTCAATGATGGCACGACATCAGACGCCCTGGTCGACGCCCAGTCGTCGGGGTCGAGTGCCGGCGCCGGCTCGGTTCGCCGGTCCGAGGAGCTCATCACCAACGTCGCCGCCGTGGTCACCCAGCTGCTACCCAACGGCAATCTCGTCATCGAGGGCAAGCAGGAGATCCGGGTGAATTTCGAAATCCGCGAGCTGATCGTCGGCGGCGTCATCCGCCCCGAGGACATCGAGGCCGACAACGTGATCGACAGCTCCAAGATCGCCCAGGCCCGGATCGCCTATGGCGGCCGCGGCCAGATCACCGACGTGCAGCAGCCGCGCTACGGCCAGCAGGTCATGGACATCATCCTGCCGTTCTGATCCCCCCTTCCCCGGAGACCCGGCACGCTCCCCACGTCCGCCAGGTCACCGGATTGGGTCGCATCTGCGACCCGCATGGCCGCCACCGGTCTCCCGGCCGGTGGCGGCCCCCCAGCTCGCCAACCAGAGCCCCGGCGTGCCGAGCAGCCCTCAAACGCCGAACGGCGCCGCGGGGGACCGGGCGCCGTCCAGGGCTTGGATCAAGCGGCCCTCCGGCCGGCGGTTCAGTCGTCGCGGTAGACGCGCTCGTTGCGCTCGTGGCGCTCCTGCGCCTCGATCGACAGGGTGGCGATCGGCCGTGCCTCAAGGCGCTTCAGCGAGATCGGCTCGCCGGTCTCCTCGCAATAGCCATAGGTGCCCTCGTCGATGCGCGCCATGGCGGCATCGATCTTGGCGATCAGCTTGCGCTGCCGGTCGCGGGCACGAAGCTCGATCGCCCGATCGGTCTCCGACGACGCGCGGTCGGCGAGGTCGGGATGGTTCTCGCTCTCGTTCTGGAGAGCCGCCAGTGTCTCGCGGCTCTCGCGCAGGATATCGTCCTTCCAGGCGAGCAGCTTGCGACGGAAATATTCGCGCTGCCTCTCGTTCATGAAGGGCTCGTCATCACCCGGCCGATAGGCCGGTTCGAGGGTCATCGTCGCCATGTTCGCCCTAGCTTTCGCAGCCATGTCCAACTTTCGTTCGAGCCCCTCCGGGCGGCGCGGACTATAGCGATGCACCCTTGCGGCGGCAACGCCGTTTCGAGCTGCCCTTCAGGGTAAAAACGTCCGCGTTCCTAAGGGTTTGCGAAGACCGCGTCACAAATCACCCGGAACCGAAGCGTTTCTTGGCCAAACCACTGTCACGCACGGGGGCGCAATTGGGCCGCAATCAGCGCCTCGAGCTGCACGGCCAGCGCGCGGCCGTAATGTGTCGCATCCCAGAAGGCCGCCGGATCCCGCGTCTGCGGCGAATCGAACCGGAGGTCGGCAATCGCTGCGCCGGGCCGCGCAGCCGCACGCAAAGCCAGCCTTTCCCGGCAGGCCCCCGACGCCAGGTCATGGGGGGAGCCCGGGGCCGGCAGCAGCCCGGCAAAGACCGGCGGCATCGCATAGATGACCAGGGTCGAGGCCGGCAGCGCGTCGACGGCGTCAGCAAGGAGTTCCAGCATCGGGAACGGGCCGGCGGAGACAGCCAGCGGTTCCAGCGGCGCCTGGCGCAGGGCCTCGCCCACCGCCGGTGACCACTGCCGGCCCTCTTCATAGTCCCATGATCCGTCCCGTCCTGCCGCAGGCCGCCGTCCGGCCAGCATGGCCAGACGGCCGACCGCAGCCTCGGCGGCATCGAGACGGAACAGGCCCGCCAGATAGGTCCGGGCGGTCGAGGCATAGAGCCAGTGCGGGAAGGACGTCCGCCCCCGGCCGATCCCGGTCCCGCAGGTGAAGGCGTCGACGCCGACGACCACCGCGGCTGGTGCGTCGCGATGGGACGCGAACCAGCGCAGCATCGCCGCCTGCTCGATGCTGTCGGTGCCCGGCACCGTCAGTGACACGAAGCGCAGGCCCGTCAGCCGGTCGAGACGCTGCGGCGAAACGAGTTGCATCCGCGAATTGCCGATGATGGCGGCGTTGAACGCCGGATCGCGACCCCGGCTGGCATTGGCGGTCCGCGGCCCCTGCGCGGCGACGCCCCGCGCGGCCATGACGGAGAACCGCCCCGTATCGTAGGGATCGACCGCCGCCAGTGCCCCGAGCACGACGGCCGGAAGGATCACAGCGGGCACGGCAAGCCACCGCAGGACGGATCGCCAGCGTGCCGCCGTCCGCCCGTCCGCTGCCGGCGCCTCAGAACTGGAAGTAGATGAATTCATAGTTCGCATCGTCGCCGATCTTGAGCAGGACAATCGCGAACAGCACCGCCGCCGCCACCGCGATCCACCGCCGTGGCGGGGCGCGCTCGACCAGCGCATAGGCGGTCGGCCCGATGAACGCGAAGGCCGCGGCCACAGCCAGCGCGCGCCACTTGAACCCCGACCCCATCGGCGCGAACCCGAACAGCGCCTTGTAGAGCGTCGCCGACGCCGCGAAGCTCTCGGCGCGGAACAGCACCCAGGTCAGGCTGACGAAACCGAAGGTGAGCACCAGCCCCAGCGCCGCCGGCATGGCGAGGCCGGCCCGGCGCCAGAGCAGGC
>JBMOJG010000211.1:0-5955 GCA_049316925.1 Alsobacter sp.
GGAAGGCGGCGGAAGCCGCCCGCACCGCCGGCCTGGCCGAAACCCTGGCCAAGGGCTCGGTGGTCGCGTCGGACGCCTTCTTCCCCTTCGCGGACGGCCTGATGGCGGCCGCCGAGGCCGGCGCCACGGCGGTGATCCAGCCCGGCGGATCGATGCGCGACGACGAGGTGATCGCCGCCGCCGATGCCGCCGGGCTCGCCATGGTGTTCACCGGCCACCGCCACTTCCGCCACTGAGGCCGGTTCCCGGGGCTGACGGGGCTGATCGCGCGACGACCGTCCACGAAGGGGCCCGGTGGCGTGTCGACCAACCGCGCGTCTCGTCATCCGATTCGGCAGTGAACCCCTCCGAAAGCCGCGGTTTCAGGACAAAAACGACCTTCGGACCATCGGACGAGCGCAAGCGTCGTCAGCACAGCGCAAGACTGGGCTGCCGGCCTTGACCCTCCGTTTTGGCAGGTGCTTCAGTTTCACCCGCCATGCATCAAGTCGCGCCCCGTCAGGGAGCTTGCCTCCCCAACCCGCAAGTGCAGCCCCTGCTGACGACAGGGCCTTGCCTGCTGGGGCGGATGCATGGTCGCGGACCGGACGGCGCGGCCGGGAGCCGGGGATGCGTGGGATCCGGTCGCAGACTGTCGCACCGGTCAGATCCCAGGCCTCAACCGAGGCCCCGGCCCACGACCTGGCCCAAGGCCCGGCCCAAGGCCCGGCCTCGGACCTGCTGCCGTCGAGATTAAGCCTCGCCCGGCCCGCTTGCGGGCCGCGCAGCCTGGAGCACCCGATGTCCCTGTGCCTGCCGCTCGCCCGCTATCCCGTCGGATCGACCGGTGATTTCGACTGGTACCGCCAGTCCGTGCAGGACCGCTACCGCTACGTCCACGACGTCGACACGGTCGGCGGCGGCCCGTTCAGCATCCGCGTCAACGCGGTGCAGTTTGCCCGGTCCTATTTGTCGACATCGCAGAGCAGCGGCTTTTCCTTCAAGGCCGGCGACAACACATCCTTCGCGCTGGTTCTCAACGGCCACGCCACCCTGGATTGCGGTCAGGGACCCGAGACGGTCGGTGGCCACACCAACGGCGCGATGCTGGTCGGCGAGGGTCATTGCCGTTTCGCTCCCGGCTTCGCGGCGGTGTTCTTCCACTGTGATCCCGCCGACATGATCCGCTGCATGGGCGACATCAACGGCGCGGCGCTGCTGTCGATCCCGCCGCAGCTGGTTGGCGCCCAGCAGGCCACCGCCCAGTTGATCTCGACTCTGCGCGCCGTGCTGGAGCAAATCGACCGCGGCGAGTGGCTGCCGGGGTCACGCTCGCGCGCCATGGCGGTCTACGAGGACATGCTGATCCTCGCCATGGCCAACACCGTGCTGCTCGGCGCCGGCTTCGGCGCCCGCAGGCCCCTCGACACAAGCCCGCTGGCCCGCGCCGAGGAGTTCATCGCCGCCAACCTGGCGGAGGCCCTCACCCCGACGCTGATCGCCCGGGCGGTGGGCATGAGCGTGCGCGCCCTGCACTATGCGTTCCGCCACAACCGCGCCTGCACGCCCGGCGAATTCGTCCGCGAACGCCGGCTCGACCGCGCCCGCGACCTGCTCGCGGACCAGGCCGGCAGGACCGTGACCGAGGTGGCGCTGGATTGCGGCTTCAACCACATGGGCGATTTCTCGGCCGCCTACCGGCGCCGCTTCGGTGAAACACCGTCGCAGACCCTGCGCCAGCCGGGGGGTGGCTCCGTGTCAGCGAACCGGCCCGTCGCCGCCAACTATCGGATGCGCGCAACGACCGTCAGATCCGCGCAAAGCCGGCCGGCACTGGACTGAGGCCCGGAAAGCCCGCCGCCCGGCCATGCTCAGCGCGGCGCGTCCGGTCCGACCCGCAGCAGCAAGACCAGTCCCGCCAGCAGGAAGGCCAGCACCACCGCGACACCGGCGCGCTGGCTGTCGAACAGGTCGGTGGCCAACGCCGCGAGGGTCGGGCCGAGAAAGGCCGTGACCTTGCCCGAAAGGGCGAACAGGCCAAAGGCCTGACCGACCTTGCCGCGTGGCGCCAGCCGGGTGAGCAGCGTCCGCGCCGCCGCCTGCACCGGCCCCGACGCCAGCCCGATGATCAGGCCGAGGCCGACATAGACCCGCTCCGCCGTGCCGCCGAACAGGCTGCCGTCCGGTGGCGCCACGGCGACGACAAACACCACATGGCTGCGGCTGGTGCCGAGCACGCCGAAGCAGGCCACCGACAGCAGCACCAGCCCTGCCACCATCACGCGCCGCGGCCCGAAGCGGTCGTCGAGCCAGCCTCCCGCGAAGGCACCGCCAACACCGGCCACGATGATCAGGATGCCGAACACGCCAAGCTGCAGCGTACCCCAGCCGAAGACACCCGCCGCATAGATGCCGCCGAGGGCGAAAAGCGCCACGAGCCCGTCGGTGAACACCATGTTGGCGACCAGGAACCGCGTCAGGCGACGCTCGCCGCGCAGCGACGCCACGATCCCGCGCGTCGCCGTGAGGCCGGCACGGATCGACGTGCCGAGGCCGGGTCCGCGGCCCTGCACGTCAGGCGTCAGCAGCAACAGCGGCAGCACGAACACCGCAAACCACAGCGCCGACAACGGACCGACGGCGCGGTCGCCCTCGCGCAGGGCCGGATCGATGCCGAGCACCGGCGCGATCCCGGCAAGCGTGCGGCCGCTGCCGGGGTCCGCCGCCAGCAAGGCCAGCGTGATGGCCAGCGCCACCAGCCCGCCCGCATAGCCGACGGCCCAGCCCGTGCCGGACAGGCGCCCCAGCCGCTCCGGCGGCGCCAGCGCCGGCATCATCGCATTGCTGAACAGGGTCGCGAACTCGGCCCCGACAGTGGCGATCACATAACCGGCCAGCGCGATGGCGACCGCGCCCTGCAGGCCCGGCACGGCAAACCACAGCAGGCAGGATCCGGCGACGATCAGCAGCCCGAAGGCGCCGATCCACGGCTTGCGGGGTCCGCCTGCGTCCGCGGCCGCTCCCAGCACCGGCGAGCCGATCGCCACCACCAGCCCCGCGACGCCGGTGGCGTAGCCCCACCAGGCCTGGCCGTCGGCGGGGTTTGGTGCCAGCACGGATACGAAGAACGGTGCAAACACGAAGGTCGTGACCAGCGTGAAGAAGGGCTGGGTCGCCCAGTCGAACAGGATCCAGCCGATCCGCGCCGGCCGTCCCGGCCAGGCGGGCGGCGTGAGGCCTGATGCGTCCGGCGCCCCACTCATCGGCACAGGCGCCAGCAAGGCGAATGACGATGAAAATGACTTAACGAATGCTTGGTCATGGGGCAAAGCTCCGTCATAGTCAGACCAGACATTGTGGTTGCGTGCTCTTTTCCAAATAGGAATTGTGAATTGGCCCAGGCGATTTCCAGCGCGCCATGGCGCGGCGCGGAAGCGATACCCCAAGGTCTCCGGCGCTGGGGCGCCGGCATGCCTCTTCTGTCCCAGTATCGCACGCATCCCTCGTTCGACACCGCCGAGGCCGGCATTCGTGCCGGCTTTCCCCATATCCGGACCATTGCGCCGCTCGACCCCGACACCGACGAGCCCGGCGGCGGCACCGTCCTGAAGCTCGGTTCGGTCCTGCTCGCCTCCGGCATCAGCAGCGGCCTGCTGCTGCAGGGTGATGGCGCCTTCGTCAATGTGTATATCCCCTATCTGGGGTCCGGCCGTGCCGAGACGCCCCGGCGCGGGATCGACCTGCACCGCTGCGGCGGTGCCGTGCTCGCCCGGTCGCGGGGCCTGCGGCTACTGCAGGGGCGACGCTATGGCAGCGTATCGGTCGTGGTGCCGGAGGGCGCCGTCGCCGCCCGCATGGCCGAGATCGAGCCCGAGGCACGCTGGGCGAGCCTGGGCGAGCGCGCCTGCCTTGACCCCCGGCTGCGCGGTCTGGCCGATATCCGCCACACCATCGAGGAGGCGCTCGGCTGGTATGGGCGGGACGACTGGCTACCGGGCAGCCGCGCCGTGTTCGACCAGATCCATGCCGACCTGATCATCACCGCAATGGCCGCGGCCCTGGCCCGCGCCACGCTCCCCGGCGAGGATCGCCCGGCCACGGGGATCGCGGGGGCCTACCGCGCCCGCGACTATGTGATGGCCAATCTGGGGTCGGCATTGACGCCGGCCGCCATCGCGGCCGCATCCGCTGTCAGCCTGCGGGCCCTGCATTATGCCTTTGCTCGCGCCTTCGGCTGCACGGTCGGCCAGTTTGTGCGCGACGCGCGGCTCGATGCGGTCCGCAGGATGCTCAGCAGTGGCGGGATCGGCATCGCCGAGGCGGCGGCCGCCGTCGGCTTCCACCATCACGGCCAGTTTTCCGCCGCTTACCGCCAGCGTTTCGGCGAGCGACCGTCCGACACGGCGCGGCGCGGAGGCCACTGAGGTGACCACCGGGACAGCGCCGGACCGGATCAACCCTGCCTTGCCGCTGCAGCGTGCCATGCAGCCCGTGGAGATCGACACCCTGCGCGACCGCGCCCTGCGGCTCGTGCCATCGATCACCCGGTTCGAGCCGCTGCGCCGCGACACGGAGGCCGTGCATCGCGGCGTCACGCTGCAGCTCGGCCCCGTCCTGCTCGGCGTGCGCGCCCATGCGGGCCTGCTGCTCGAGGGCGACGGCCCGCTCCTCAACCTCTATCTGCCGTTCACGCCGGGCGGACGCCTCGAGGCCGGCAGCCGCAGCCTCGACCTCGACCCTCGCACGCCCGGCCTGCTGGCCCGATCGCAGCGGCTGCGCTTCATCCAGGGCGAGCAGTTTGCGTCGGTCTATGTCGTCGTCCCCGAGGCGACGGTTGCGGCGCGCATGGCGGCAATCGGGTGCGAGACCGAATGGCCGCACGCCGCCCGGTCGATCTGCCTCGACCCCGCTCTGCCCGGCCTGACGGACCTGCGCGCCCTGATCCTTGGCATCCTGGCCCGCTACGAGGCGCCGGACTGGCTGCCGGGGGCCCGCAAGGCCTTCGATACGCTGCACGGCGAGCTGATCGTGACCACCCTGGCCGAGGTGGTGGCGCGGGCCGCGGCGTCCGGTCACGCACCACCGGCACCGGGCTCCGCCACGCTGGACCGGGCCCGCGCCTTCATTGCGGCCCGCCTGGGCGAACCGCTGACGCCTGCCGCCATTGCCCGGGCGTCCGGCATCAGTGTCCGTGGTCTCCACTATGAGTTCACCCGCAGGCTCAACGTCTCCGTCAGCCGCTACGTCAAGCTGACGCGGCTCGATGCCGCCCGACAGCTCATCGAGGCCGGCGGCTCCGGCGTGAGCGAGGCTGCGCTGGCCTGTGGCTTCACCCATATGGGCGATTTCTCGGCCGCGTTCAGGGCCCGCTTCGGCATCCGTCCGTCGGATCTGCTGCGCGGCTGAGGCTGCAGTGCCCTGGTGGTCCGTCTCCGGATGGTCGGTACCCGGGGAGACCCGGCGATGGTCTCCCCGGAACCGTCCGCGGGCCGGTCGACCGGCCCGCGGGATAAAGGCATACTGAAACAGGGTCGTCCTGAAATCGTCCTGCGGCTTGAAAACTGCGCCTCCCGGACGAATCGCCCGCTCGGCCACCGCACAGTCACCCTAGCCGGACCACGATTTGCCTTCTCACGCCTTGGCGCAATCACTATCGGCCCAGTGCAAATCATGCCGCCGTGATCGTACCGGCGTGCGAAGCGCCGCATTGCCGCCCCGCTGCGCGACCACTAGAACAGGCACATGATCCGCTATGCCAATCCCACGAAGTTCCTCGGCCTTGCCGGCTGGCTGATTCCCGTCCTTGCAGGGCTCGCCGCGGCGACGCTGGCCGTCGGGCTGTGGATGGTGTTTGCCGTCGCACCGGCAGACTACCAGCAGGGCGAGACGGTCCGGATCATGTACATCCACGTCCCGGCCGCCTGGCTGGCCATGGGCTGCTACACGCTGATGGCGCTGTCGGCGATCGGCACGCTG
>JBMOJG010000212.1:0-5928 GCA_049316925.1 Alsobacter sp.
ATCGCCTCGAACAGGATCTTGGTGGCGTTGTAGAAGGCCGGGGTCTGCGAGTTGATGATGCCGGCGCCGTACTTGGCGCCGTAGGCCTTGACGAAGGGCTGGGCGGTGGGCGCGTCGAAGTCGAACATCTCGTAGGAGACGAAGCCTTCCGCCTGCTTGCCGGCCACCTCGATGATCTCGGGCACGGACGGGCCGCCCATCTGGAAGATCTGCTTGTCAAAGCCGATCTGGCGGGCCTGCTTGAGCATCAGCCCGGCTTCGCCGGGCGCATTGAAGTTCATGTCGAAGCCGTCGATCCCGGCTGCCATCATGCGGGTGATCAGCGGCGAGAACTCCTTTGAACCGCGCTCGTAGAAGTCGACCACGGTTTCGATCCCGTTGTCCTTGTAGAGCTTGACCAGCGGCGGCGCGACCGACTGGCCGATGGCGTCATTCGGCACGAGGATGCCGACCTTCGTGACCTTCAGGTTCTCCTTCACCCACTTCATCATGTTGGGGGCGAATTCAAGATTGGTCAGCGTAAAGCGGAAATTGTAGGAGGCCTTGTGGTCGTTCTGCAGGATCTTCGGCGTGTAGCCGTTGGAGACCACCAAGACCTTCTGCGGCGTCGAGACCTCGATCGTGCTCAGCACCGGATTGGAGCCGATCGGACCGACGATATACTTGACCTTGTCCTGGTAGACCAGGCGCTCGGCGGCAGTCTTGCCGCCCTGGCCAGTGTACTGGTCGTCGTACATGACCAGCTCGAGCTTGAAGGTCTTGTCGCCGACCTTGAGGCCGCCGGCGGCGTTGACCTCGTCAACCGCGATCTCGGCGCCGCGCTTGATGGCCAGACCCCAGGCGGTGCCACCGCCCGACAGGCTGCCGATGGCGCCGATCTTCAGCGTTTCCTGCGCCATGGCCGGTACGGCCACGAGGGAGGCCGCAGCGGCTCCCAGAACGATGCGTCTCGTCAGTCGAAGCATGCGATCCTCCTCCATCCGTCCCCGATACCCCGGCGCCGAAGCCGCACCGGACTGGCCGGGACCCGGAGATCTTGTGTGCGGCGGCATGCTGCGGCAGACTGGAGATGTCGTCAACTGTAGACAGTCGGTGCCGGATGCCTGTTTCCCTTCTCCCCGGCCGCGACGCTGACGCAGACGCAGCCGGAGCGGAAACCTCTCCGGTGCTGCCCGGCGACGTCGACGCAGTTCTGGCACAACTCGCCTCGCGCTATTCCTGCCGGGACTTCGACGGCAGCGTGCTCGACCGGGCGACCGTCGAGGCCATTCTGGCGGACGGCACCCAGGCGCCCTCGTCGTGCAACCATCAGAACTGGCACTTCATCGCCGTCGATGATCCTGCCCTCAAGCGCCGGGCCCGCGAGATCTCGGGGGGCAACCACCATTTCGAGTTCTGCTCGGTGCTGGTTTTCCTGTGCTTCCAGAAAGGCTGGACGCACGACAAGTTCTCGATTGTGCAGAGTGTCGCCGGCGCCTGCTACCACATGATGCTGAGCGCGCATCTGCGCGGCCTCGCGACCATCTGGAACGCCGGCATCGGCGACACGGCCGCGCTGGCGGCCATGCTGGGCGTGCCGCCGATCTTCGAGATCCAGGGGGCGCTGGCGATCGGCCGGGCCACGCCGACCGCACCGGCCCTGAAGGCGCCGCGCCGACCGGCGGGCGAGGTGCACTCGTGGAACGGCTTCGCGCGCCCGGCGCATGCTGTCTATCCGGCAAAGCCTGCGGCGGCCTACCCGTATTTCGGCATGAGCAATGCCCGCAATCCCTATGCGGAGTGGCGTCCCGCAGTGTGGGGCTGGGACCGGATCGCGGATTTCCGCGGCTATGCGGTGTGGGCCAAGTCGCCTCTCGCCGGGGTCTATGTGTCGCGGCGCCAGGGCGAAGCCACCGCCGTCGAACTGGGACTGCTGCCTCCCATGGTGGCGCGCGCGCGGGTGGTCGAGATCATGCCGTGGGGCGGCACGACGACGACTGCCCTACGACGGCTTCTGCCGGAGGGCGTGCATCTGGATGTGGCTGAACTCTCCGCCCACAACCTGACCTTCATCGCCGAGCGCCTGAAGCAGGAGGGGCTGCCGGAGGGAACCAGCGGCGTGGTGATGGCGTGCGGAAAATTGCCCCACGCCGATGCCAGCGTCGACGCCGTGGTCGCCACCCAGGCGCTCGAGCACGCCGCCGACCCGATCCTGCTGCTGGACGAGATCGCACGGGTGCTGAAGCCCGGCGGCAAGGCCGTGATCACCTGCCGCAACCTGCGCTCGGCCTATGGCCGGGCCTGGCTGGCGCGCACCCGTCACGAGCCCGTGCCGAACCAGGGGCCGTTCGTGCCGCTGGACGCGCGGCGCGTGGCGAAAGCGCTGGCAGCCCGCTTCCACATTCGCCGCGATATCGGGATTGCCCGCGAGGTCGAGGGCGACGCGGTCGTGATGGAGGGCGCCGAGCGGTTCGGCGGCCGGCTCTACGCCGCCCTGGTCGAGAAGCGGGGCTGATGGTGCCCGCCGGCACGCCCCGGGGCGAGGACCGCGTCCCCTACTCGGCGCTGGTCGACCGGCCGCGCCTCAGCTGGCCCGGCGATGCCCGCGTGGCGCTGTGGGTGGTGCCCAACATCGAGCACTACGAGTACCTGCCGCCGGTCGTCAGCCGAGACCCGTGGCCGCGCATGCCCCATCCCGACGTGCTCGGCTACGGGCTGCGGGACTACGGCAACCGGGTCGGTCTGTGGCGCATGATGGAGGTCATGGACCGCCACAAGATCCGCGGCACGACATCGCTCAGCCTGTCGGTCTACGAGCATTATCCCGAGATCATGCGCGCCTGCGAGGAGCGCGGCTGGGACACGCTGTGCCACGGGGTCTACAACACGCGCTATCACTGGGGAATGCCCGAGGACGAGGAACGGGCGGTGATCCGCGACTGTGTCGACACGTTCCGGCGTCTCACCGGGCGTCAGCTTGCCGGCTGGTTCTCACCGGCCGCGACCTTCACGCTGAACACGCCCGATCTCGTGGCCGAGGCGGGGATCCGATACTATTGCGACTGGTTTCATGACGACCAGCCCTTCCCGATGCGGGTGCGCAGCGGCAAACTGGTGACGATTCCCTACCAGATGGATATCAACGACGCGATGGTGTGGCGCCACGCCATCGAGGCTGATGACTTCGCGCAGATGATCACCGATCATTTCGATGTCGTCTGGCGCGAGGGCGCCCTCCACCCCCGGGTGATGTGCATCGCACTGCACCCCTATCTGATGGGCCAGCCGCACCGGATCGGCCATCTCGACCGGGCGCTGGCCCACATCATGGCGCACGACCAGGTCTGGGTGGCGACCGGTGCCGAGATCGCCGACTGGTACATCGCCCATCACCTGCCCGTCATCGAGGCTCATCTGGCGGAACGTGGGCGCGGGGAGACCGCATGAGCACGCGCACTCCCGGGATGGACCACGCGCTCTACCCGTTCAGCGCCATGCCCGACCGGCCAGCGCTTCATTGGCCCGGCGGCGCGCGCCTCGCCGTGACGGTGTTCCTCTACCTGGAACACTGGGAACTGCTGCCGCCGGACGACGCGGTGCGCGATCCGCGCTTCCGCGACGCCCATGGGGCGTTCACGCCCGACTACCGGTCCTACACGTGGCGCGAGTATGGAAACCGGGTCGGCATTTTCCGCCTGCTCGATGCCCTCGATGACAGCGGGCTGAAGGTCACGGTGGCGGCCAATACCGGCGCCTGCACCGCCTATCCGGAGCTGGTCGAGCGGCTGGTGGCGCGTGGCTACGAATTCGCCGGCCATGGCGATCACGCGACGCGGATGCTGTCGGGACGCATGGACGAAGCCGAGGAGCAGGCCGCGATCGCCGCGGCGCTCGACACCGTCGCGCGGACCACGGGGCGGCGGCCGACGGGCTGGATCAGCCAGGACTACGGCGAGAGCACCCGGACACCGGGACTGCTGGCCGATGCCGGCCTCGACTATGTGGTCGACTGGCCGAATGACGACCAGCCCTATCCGATGACGGTCGGCCGGCCGTTCGTGTCGATCCCCAGCCAGGCGGAATGGGACGATGTCCAGCTGCTGTGGCACCGGCGGGTGCTGGCGCCGCGCTTTCCGGGAATCATCGGCGACGCGCTCGACCGGCTGTCGGGCGAGGCCGGGGGCTCCGGCCGGTTCTTCGGCCTGCATCTGCATCCCTGGCTCGCCGGGATGCCGCATCGCTTTCCCCACATGGCCGCGGCGATCGCCCGTGTGGCGGCAACGCCCGCCTGCTGGCCGGCCACAGCGGGCGAGGTCGCCCGCCACATGCTCGCGAAGCCCCCCGCCTAGCGCAGGGTGCTCTCGCCGGAGACCGGCTTTCGCGGTATGGTCGGTCACTGTCAGAGGGGCAGAGACACATCCGGAGAGGTCCGATGAGACACAGGGTTCTGGCATCGGTCCTGGTGGCATTCGGCCTGCTCGCAGGCCCGGTCTGGCAGCCGACGCCGGCGGCGTCGCAGGTCCAAGTCGACATCCGCATCGGCACCAGCATCAGCGGCGGGCGCCGCATCAGCTGCTGGGAGGGCCAGCGTTCGCTGGAGCGCCGGCGGTTCCGCAATGTCCGGGCGCTCAACTGCAACGGCCGCGTGTTCGTCTATTCGGGGCGCCGCGACGGTCGCAACTGGTGGATCGACCTCAGCTCCCGCGACGGCCGGATCGTCCGGATGCAGCGGCGGCGCTGAAGCCGTCGAGCCCCGTCAGACGGGGATGTCGACGTCGAGCAGCGGCGCGTGCTGCTGGGCGCCATAGATATCCGTGTCGCCCACGTCGCCGGACGGGATCCGGCGCGGGATCGTCGCCTTGAAGGCATTGCCGGCCGGATAGGGCGTGAACAGCACCTCGTTCTCCGACACGCCGTAGAGACGCGAGAACAGCGCAGGCCCCAGGACGCCGGTGGCGGCGACGCGGTCGAACATGGCGCGGTCCTCGAACACCACGTCGATAGTGAGCTCGAACGGACCGGCGTTCTTGCTCTTGCAGACCTTGGCCAGATCGGCGATGCGCGTCATCACAGCACCTCGTACGCAATGGGGAAGAGTGCGGTCGGGCTCTCCGGGCTCACTGTGTGGAACACGCTGAACCGGTAGAGCGGCGCGACCTCGATGTCGGATGGCGAGAACGGGAAGGCCATGTTGCCCTCCCGGCAGAGGCGACCCGGGAAATCGGTGTGCAGCAGCGACACGCGGGCGATCGCCAGCACCGCATTGGCGATCTCCTGCGTGTCGGCGATGGCCTCGACGAGGATGCCGAGCTCGTGCGGCCGGGCGTCGCGGACGAACTCGCCCTCCCCCATTACGCCGGACTGGCCATAGACCCTGAACACGACCTGGTAGCGGTCCGGGCTGATGTCGAAGGCCTGGACCTTCTCGGCAACGGCCTGGCGCACCTGCGCGGTGAAGCTCTCGAACCGGCCGATCAGCATCGGATCGCGCGTGCCGCAGATGGTGATCGCCCGATAGCCGACGAAGGCCGTCCCCTCGAGCTTTACCGTGTAGGGCTGGGGCGTCCAGCGCATGCCGGAAATCCGCACGGCGCGGTCGCTCACGGCGTCGAACACACAGTCGGTCGTGTCGAGCTGGCCACCCGGCTCGACGTGCAGGCAGGGACTGGAATTCTCGTGCAGCGAGTGGTTGGCGACCGACAGCGGCGTGCAGCGGCGGATGGGGTTCAGCGGCTCGACCTCGACGCTGTCCGGCCGGACGGTGGCGATCAGGCAGTCATGCCCCTTGGGGATCGACGGGGTGGCGCCACATTCGAGCATCTTGCCGGCATACCAGGCCGGTGCGGGCGGCAGGCCGGCCCGGATCGCGGCGCCGGCCCACGGCGCCGGATCGCTCGAGCGGCCGGCCAGGACCACGTCGGCGCCTGCGTCCAGCGCCTCCATGAAGGG
>JBMOJG010000213.1:0-5911 GCA_049316925.1 Alsobacter sp.
CGGCGCAGCTCCGAGCCGGGACCGGTGGCGATGAGCAGCGGCAGCGCCCCCAGAAGCGCGGCCAGTGTCGTCATCAGGATTGGCCGGAACCGCCGCAGGCAGGCCTCGCGGATCGCGGCGTTGGCATCCAGGCCGCGCTGGCGCTGCGCGTCGAGCGCCGCGTCCACCATCATGATCCCGTTCTTCTTGACGATGCCGATCAGCAGGATGATGCCGATGAAGGCGATCAGCGACAGGTCGCTGCCCGTCACCTGCAGGGCGAGCAGCGCCCCGAGCCCGGCCGACGGCAGGGTCGACAGGATCGTCAGCGGGTGCGCCAGGCTCTCGTACAGCACCCCCAGCACGATATAGACCGCCGCCAGCGCCGCCAGGATCAGGAGCGTCTGGTTGCCGGCCGATCGCCGGAACGCCTTGGCGTCGCCGGCGAAATCCGCCTTTAGGGTATCGGGCAGGCCCATGCCGGCGATCGCCTCCTGCACGGCTGCGGTTCCCTCGGCCAGCAGGATGTCGGGTGCCAGTCCATACGTCACCGTCACGGCCGGGTAGGGCCCCTCGTGGTTGACGCTGAGCGGCGCCAGCCCTCGCTCGACCCTTGCCACGGCAGAGAGCGGGATCTGCGTGCCGCCGGCGCCGCTGACATGAAGGGTGGCGAGATCCGAAGGATCTCGCCTGTAGGGCTCGGCCACCTCGAGGATGATCCGGTACTGGTTGCGCAGCGCGTAGACGGTGGAGATCTGCCGCTGCGAGAACGCGTTGTTCAGCGCCGTGCCGATATCCTGGATGCGCACCCCGAGCCGCGCCGCCGTGTCGCGGTCGATCACCACATTGGCCTGCAGCCCGTTGGGCTCGCGGTCGCTCGACACGTCGACGAGGCCCGGCACGGCGCGCAGTCGCTCCACCACCCGCGGCGCGTGCTGGGAGAGCACGGCAGGGTCCGTCGACCACAGCGTGACCTCGTATTGCGAGCGCCCCTGCCGGCCGCCGACGCGCACGTCCTGGGCCGGGAACAGCGACACCTGGATGCCCGGCAGTGTCGCCAGCCGGCGGCGGATGCGGTCGATCACCTCGCGCGTCGGCAGGCGCCGTTCGGCGATCGGCTTCAGGTTGACCGTCAGCCAGCCCGAATTGACCGACCCGCCCCAGCCGGAGCCGCCGAGCGACGAGCCGACCCCCGCCACCGCAGGGTCCTCGCGCACGATGGCCGCCGCCCGCTGCTGCAACTCGCTCATCGCTGGAAACGAGATGTCGGTGGAGGATTCGGTGTAGCCGAACACCAGCCCGGTATCGTCCTGCGGGATGAAGCCCCGCGGCGTGCGGACATATAGCGTCACCGTCGCGGCAATCGTCGCCAGCATCACCAGCATGGTCAGCGCGCGGTACCGCAGCACCACGTCGAGCGTGCGCCCGTAGGACCGCTCCATCCAGCCGAGCGCCCCCTCGACGACACGGTCGAGCCACCCCGGCGGACGCGGCGCGCCGCCGTTCCAGTGCGCGCACACCATCGGCGTCAGGGTGAGGGACACGACCGTCGACACGACGATCGCGAAGGTGAGGGTGAGCGAGAACTCGCGGAAATAGCGGCCCACCAGCCCGCCCATCAGCAGCAGCGGAATGAAGGCCGCAACCAGCGACAGGCTGATCGCCACCACGGTGAACCCGATCTGCCGCGCCGCCAGGATGGCGGCCGGCAGCGGTGCCATGCCGCCGGCGACGTTGCGGTCCACCGCCTCGATCATCACGATCGCGTCGTCGACGACGAAGCCGACCGAGATGGCAAGCGCCATCAGCGACAGATTGTCGAGCGAGAACCCTGCCGCCCACATCGCCACGAAGGTGCCGGCCAGCGACAGGGGCACCGTCAGGCCAGCGGCGACCGTGGCAGTGAGCCGACGCAGGAACAGGAACACGACCCCCATCACCAGCGCGATGGTGATCACCAGCGTCGCCTGCATGTCCGCGACGCTGGCGCGGATCGTCCCGGTCCGGTCGGTCAGCACCGCCACCTCGATCCCGGCCGGGATCCAGCGCCGCAGGTCCGGCAGCACCGCCTTGATGCGGTCGACCGTCTCGATGACGTTGGCGTCCGCCTGCTTGGTCACCGTGACCAGCACCGCTGGCCGCCCGTCATACCAGGCGGCCGAGCGCGAGTTGCGCGTGCCCTGCTCGATGCTGGCCAGCGCGCCGAGCTTCACCGTCGTGCCGGCACCGGTACGGATGACAAGGTTGGCGAAGCCGTCGGGCCGCCGGACCTGCTCGTTGGTGGCGATCGTCAGGGCCTCGTCCGGCCCGTCGATCATGCCGACGGGTGACAGCGTGTTGGTCGCCGCCACGGCGGCGCGCACATCGTCCAGCGCGATGCCGTAGGCCGCCATCCGGCCGGGGTCGAGGCGGATGCGCACCGCCGGCTGCTCGGCGCCGTTCAACCGCACCTCCGCGACGCCTTCCATGCGCGAGATGCGCTGCGCGATCACGGTGTCGGCGGCATCGTAGAGCGCAGCCGGCGACAGTGTCGGTGATGTCAGCGCCAGCACCAGGATCGGCGAGGAATTGGGGTTGGCCTTGCGGAAGGTCGGCAGCGTCGGCAGGTCACCGGGCAGGTCGGTGGCGGCCGCATTCAGCGCCGCCTGCACGTCGCGCGCCGCACCGTCGATGCTGCGGCCGAGGTCGAACTGAACCGAGATCGAGGTCGAGCCCAGCGAGCTCGACGACGAGATCTCGGTGACGCCCGGGATCGCGCCGAGCCGTCGCTCCAGCGGTGCCGCCACCGTCGCCGCCATGGTTTCCGGGTCGGCGCCCGGCCGGCTGGCCGAGACCCGGATGGTCGGGATCTCCACCGTCGGCATGCTCGCCACCGGCAGCTGGTGGTAGGCGACGGCGCCGGCCAGCATCAGCCCGATCGCCAGCAGCGTGGTGCCGACGGGCCTGCGGACGAAGGCTTCGGCGAAGCGCATCGGTTATGTCCCCGCCGACGGGGCTGGCGTGGCAGCGGGGGCCGGTCGCCGGCCATGGCCCAGCCGGTCGAGCAGCAGATAGACCACCGGCGTCGTGTAGAGCGTCAGCATCTGGCTGACGAGCAGCCCGCCGATGATGGTGATGCCGAGCGGCACCCGCAGCTCCGAGCCGGTGCCGTGCTCCAGCGCCAGTGGCAACGCGCCCAGCAGCGCCGCCAGCGTCGTCATGGTGATCGGCCTGAAGCGCAGCAGGCAGGCCTGCACGATGGCCTCGCGCGCCGGCAGGCCCTGGGTGCGCTCGGCCTCCAGCGCGAAGTCGATCATCATGATGGCGTTCTTCTTGACGATGCCCATCAGCAGCACGATGCCGATCAGCGCGATCAGCGACAGGTCGTGGCCGAGCCACATCAGCGACAGGATGGCACCGACCCCGGCCGAGGGCAGCGTCGACAGGATCGTGATCGGATGGATGGCGCTCTCGTAGAGCACGCCCAGCACGATGTAGATCGTCACGATGGCGGCCAGGATGAGCCAGGGCTGTCCCGCCAGCGCGCGGGAGAACTCCGCGGCGTCGCCGGAGAACTGGCCGCTGATCGTGCCCGGCATGCCAAGCGTCTCCTGCGTCCGCGTCACCGCCTCCACCGCCTCGCCCAGCGATGCGCCACGCGCAAGGTTGAAGCTCAGCGTCGCCGAGGGGAACTGGGCATCGTGGGCAATCACCAGCGGCGCGGTGGTGCGCGTCACCGTCGCGAAGGCGCGGATCGGCACCTGGACGCCACCTGCGCCCGCCACATAGAGCTGGCCGACCGTCGCCGTGTCCTGCTGGTAGCGCGGCTGCGCCTCCAGGATGACCCGGTACTGGTTGGCCTGGGCGTAGATGGTCGAGATCTGACGCTGGCCGAAGGCGTCGTTCAGCGTGTCGTTTACCGTCTGCATGGAGATGCCGAGGCGGGCGGCCTTCTCGCGGTCGACGCGCACCATCAGCCGTGCGCCACCCTCCTCGGCCTCGCTGGCGACGTCGCGCAGCGCCGGCTCATCCGTCAGCGCCGCTGCCAGGCGCTCCGTCCAGCCGGTGACCTCCGCCGCATTGGTGCCGCTGAGTGCGTACTGGTACGACGCCCTGCTCTCGCGGGTGGCGATCTGCACGTCCTGCACGGCCTGGAAATCGACGCCGATGCCCGGCACGCCGCCGGTCAGCAGGCGCAGCCGCTCGATGATCTGCGTCGCGGTGGCGTCGCGGCTGTCGCGCGGCTTCAGGGTGATGCCGAGCCGTCCGGCATTGGGGGTTGGATTGGTCGCTCCGACACCGACCACCGAGGTCACGGCGGCAACATCCGGGTCGCGCGCCACCGCCGTCGCCAGCTCGGCCTGCAGCCGCTTCATCCGGTCGAACGACACCGTCGGCTCGGCCCTTGTGTAGCCGGTGATCGCCCCGGTGTCCTGCACCGGCAGGAAGCCCTTTGGCACGATGATGTAGAGCCAGCCCGTTGCCGCGACGGTGGCGGCCAGCGTCGCCAGCGTCAGGCCCTGGTGCCGCAGCACGGCCTCCAGCGTCACACGGTAGCCGCCTAGCAGCCACTCGAAGCCGCGGTCGAGCGCCGGAAACAGCGGGCGTTCGCCCTCCTCGCCGCTGCCGCGCAGCAGCCGCGCGCACAGCATCGGCGTCAGCGTCAGCGACACGACGGCGGAGACCACGACGGCGATCGTCAGCGTCAACGCGAATTCGCGGAACATCCGTCCGACGATGCCGGTCATGAACAGCAGCGGGATGAACACCGCGACCAGCGATACCGTCAGCGAGATGACGGTGAAGCCGATCTCGCGCGCCCCCTCGATGGCGGCCTCGAACGGTGACTGCCCGCGCTCGATCTGCCGCACGATGTTCTCGATCATCACGATCGCATCGTCGACGACGAAGCCGGTGCCGATGGTCAGGGCCATCAGCGACAGATTGTCGAGGCTGAACCCGCAGGCCCACATCACCGCGAAGGTGGCGACCAGCGACAGCGGCAGCGTGATGCCGGCGATGATCGTCGCCCGCACCGTGCGCAGGAACAGCAGCACCACCAGCACCACCAGCCCGACGCTGAGCGCCAGCATGAACTGCACGTCGCGGATTGCCGCGCGGATTGTCTCGGTGCGGTCCTGCACCACCGCGAGCGTCACGTCGGCAGGAAGCGCCTGGCGCAGGCGGGGCAACTCGGCCCGGATGGCCGTCACCGTCTCCACCACATTGGCGCCCGGCTGCCGCCGGATGTCGACCAGCACCGCCGGCGTGCCGCGGTACCAGGCGCCGACCTTGTCGTTCTCGAGGCCGTCGACCACGGCGGCGACGTCGCCGAGCAGCACCGGCGAGCCGCCCTTCATCGTCACCACGACCGCCCTGTAGGCGTCGGCGGCGGCGATCTGGTCGTTCGCCGCGATGGTGTAGGACTGCTGCGCCCCGTCGAGCGATCCCTTGGGTCCGGCCACATTGGCGCCGACGATGGCGCTGCGCAGGTCCTCGAGCCCGAGGCCGTAATTGGCCAGCCGGGCGAGATCCGCCTGGATGCGCACGGCCGGGCGCACGCCGCCCTGCACGGCCACCGACCCGACGCCGCCGACCTCGGCCAGCCTCTGCCCCATCAGCGTGTCGGCGAAGTCGCTGAGCTGGCGGACCGGGATGGTCGGCGACGTCAGCGCCAGCGTCATGATCGGCGCGTCCGCCGGGTTCACCTTCGCGTAGGTCGGCGGGTAGGGCAGGTTGCGCGGCAGCGTCGACCCGGCGGCGTTGATCGCCGCCTGCACGTCCTGCGCCGCCGCGTCGATGTCGCGTCCAAGCTCGAACTGCAGCACGATCTGGCTCGACCCGTAGGCGCTCTTGGACGTCATCGACGCCAGCGACGGGATCTGCCCGAGCGGCCGTTCCAAGGGCGAAGTCACGAGGATTTCCATCGTCTCCGGATTGGCACCGGGCAGCT